>NZ_JAKGUE010000002.1:217786-307290 GCF_021568795.1 Dethiosulfovibrio faecalis | reverse complement strand
CAGAACTTTCGGTTGTCTATTACTATGTTGCGCTCCACATGGTCACCCCCTGTAGCTCTCCTCGACGGTGCAGCCTCTGATCTGGCCTCTGCGACGATGTCGACCGGACTTTACCGCCGGGTCGTGCTCCATCGCCTCGAAACAATCCTCGTGGTACTTTCGGTCTACGAACCGGCTCCCTCTGATTCCCTCTACGAAAAACTCCAGAAAGACGTACCTCTCGTCTGGATAGATAACCCCTCCGCACCAGTCGCAACGATGCTCCTTCCGAGCTACCCGGCGGACCTTCTTTTCCGGACGGACGGGCTGCCTGATTTTCGTTTGCTCCATGGTGGTCACCTACAGGGCAGGCCACAACATATCTGGCTCTACGCCTAGGATGTCGCAAACCTTATCTAGGAAACGCTTTGAAGGACGTCGACCATGCACCCATTGATAGACGAGGGATCTACTGCACCCAAGTTCCTGGGCAAGAGACCTCTGCGTTAACTCCATGTGCTTCAACATGCAACCTAATCTAGAATCGTTTTTCATGGGGCCTCCTGTGTTACAATCAATAGCCGGAGAGCGGCAACTCTCCAGTTGAACTTTGTCGGGTGGGGCCTGGATCTCCCAGGCCCCACTGCTACTTAACAATTTCCGGCAACTACCAGATACCCCTCCAGGCTTTCTTTCATCCTTCCTATTTCCGCCTCGAGTGCCTTTTCTCTGTAACGGCCTATCTTGGGGCAAGAGAGTTTGAACAGAGGCTTTTCCGTCTCCGATTTTGGCTTGAGAAATTCCAGTTCGACTTCCATCGTCTGGAAAAAACCGGATTCCTGGAAGATCTCCATGTTGACTTCGATAATCTTCGGCAGTTTCACCGAGCCTTCGGCCTCGCCCACTTTGATCATGAAGGTGTAGTTGTGATCGTCTACTCTGGAGAAGTCTCCCTGAATGTTCGTCACGTACTTGAAGTTCTCCAGAGCCGCTTTGAAGAGATCTATGCCTACCACCTCGTCGGGCTCTCTCCGAGACAGAAAGTCGACGAGCCCTTTTTGATCGAAGACGGATCCCTTTTTGGTCAGGATCCCCTCCCATTCCGCAAATCTGACCGAATTGGCGAATGCGAGAGATACGGTATCCTGAGGCCGATCCACTATTCCGTCGTCAAGTATCGCTTTCGCCGAATCGTCCGTGTAACAGACGACGGATCGTTCCTTGACCCCTTTGGTTTTCACCAGACTCACGAATGCATCTACCGATCTGGCGGTGTAGCTGACGCCCTGATAGGTGAATATTTCCGGCGCATCGCCGTGACGAATGATAAGTTCCTTGCCCTCGGGGATAACCTTTACCTCACACGATTCGTTGCTGGCCATCTATCTCGTCCTCCTTGTCTTTTATGAAAGTGAGTTGCTCCGTGGGAGCATCGGTTTTCAACTCTCCATCGACCATCTGGCACAGACTGGATTTTGCCGTCCCAGGGTATTTGGGAACCATCTTGAACGTCGTGGTGAACATGCTGTTTGTGTCTTTTATTGGAGTGAACGTCACTGTTATGCTCACCGACGCCTTTTTGCCACCTGCCTCCTCTCCTGTGATTGCGTCGATCAACGACGGTATAACCGATTGAAACTGTTTATTGAGATCCCCACCGCATACGCTCTGTAATCCCAAAGGAACCATGGGAATGTTCATCGTTTGACCTCCTTGTGATAGAATAAGGAAAGGAGTTGCAGCTCCTTACCTGTCTGTTTTGCCCTGCCCGTTCAGCTATGGACGGGCTCTTTTTTCGCCCTTTGCTCCGCCGTAACGTCATCAGCACATTTGCTACAGAAGATTGCGCCATCCCCTAGACGCGTTTTGTAGACCTCACCCCAGGCAATATGTCTTCCGCATCTGGTACATATGGGCTCGAAGTGCACCACCTCCAATCAAACCGCCTCCTCGCCGCCGACTATTCCACCCAGGCAAGACTCTATCTCGGCCAGATGCTCTTTCAGGGACAGGTTTTCATCTATCGCCCGTTCCAGCTTCTTTTGCTGACGCTCGAAGGCTATGTCCTGAACGACGATAAGCTCTCTGGCCATGGAGATCTCTCGCCTCAGAGCGTCACGCTCACGACGCAGTTCCCGCAACGACTCGAAAAAACTCATGGTTATGGCCTCCCCGCCATGGAGTAAAGGACATCCGCCTGATCCAGGGTTATCTGATCTCGCAGACAGGACTGGATGTCACCGTCGATAACCTTCAGGAGAGTTCGCCGGGCGTAATCCCCCATGCTGACCTCGTACCAACGCCCCTTCCTGTAATGTCTCAGTTTTCTTTCGATTGCCTTCATCAACCTCATTCAACACACCGCCCTTTCCGCGGATCTCACTCGACGTTCCAGAGTGGCCACCTGTAGCTCCGTTCTGCGATAACGGTTCCTGGCCGACGAGTCCCCGTATTTTTCCACCAAGTAGGCCGAATAATCCAGCTCGGCCCGTTCCAGCTCCAATCTGTCTCGAAGCTCCGCAAGCTCCCGATACGCCGACATATGGCACACCACCGGACAATTCATCGCCGCCCTGATGCGGTTCGCCTCCGCCTCGGCGGCGGCCTTTCGGCGATCGTTTTCCATCATCGTTTTCTGGTGCTTCATAACCTGACCGTTCCAGCCCTTCATGTCATCACCATCCCTTTCTACTTAACCGGAATATCTCTCAACCCCTGCCGTTGCTCGATGTACTCCATGACCTCCGACAGCTTCCAGCGTTTCAGCGTATCCGACAGAGATATCGCCTTAGGGGCGTATCCGCCTTTGACCAGGTCGTACCAGGTTCCTCGCTTTATGCCGCACAGCGAGGACGCCTCTCTGGCGTCGATCAGACGATCGGGAATCGGATCCTTCCGTAAGCTCAATTCCTCTCTGATCTTCCGCTCCACCTCCGCCGTGATTCTCGGGACCGCCCCTTCAACTATGCGATCGACGATAGCCTGCTCCAGACTCATTGATGCGTCCTCCTCTCTTCCCGCCACCAGCGGACATCCATATCATCTAGCCCCCATTCCACAGGCTCATCCGAATGGATCCCTCGATCTCGGGTTTCGTCGTACAGATCGTAGATCGTGGCATCCTCCGGCATCCCTCTGGCGACCTCGACGACCACCTTGGCCGTGTCGGCATCGGACATGGCCACCCACTTGTTACGCACCCTGACGACCGACCCATTGCGATAGGATCTACTTACCGGCCTCAGCCGCTTCATGGTTCTTCCTCCCTTAAATTTGTTCATTTTGCGATGTCTCCCTCTTCAACTTTCTTCTTCCAAAATCCCATTAAAACGCTGGGCTGGGGTTTAGATAGTAAATTCCGAGTGATATGCTTAAATTTGGGCATGGCCGAAAAACTTATGATGGAGAAAGGGGTATTTTTATGAAATGCAAAGAGCTTCTATGTCGCATGTATGCAAGCCTTTCCAAGACCCCAGGGCTAGAGAAAAACAAAGCAATTTACTTGACTCCTGCTGGTTTTGTCTCCGGCACTTCACAAAACCCCGGTGGTGATCCCGGCTCAAAATCGAAGGTGATTTTTGACCTTTTTAAAGAGGCAAGACCGGATTTGATAGAGAATGAAGAGGTACTGTCCCTTATTCATCTTAAGGATGTATTAATCGTGAGCATAGATCTCAAAACCGTCACTCATATGGATGAGTTTCTTTTGTTACCAGATCAAGTGATTGGCGTATCTTCTGGGAATCTTTCTGACAGCATTCAGCAAACTTCTCAGGGCTAACTGAGGAGATTTCCATATAGTTTTTGGCCTTGCCCTCCGTATTCTTCAAAGCACGCCGTACCTGACCGTTGCTATTGATGTCCTCCACTACCGCTGATACAGCCAATCTTTTGAGCCACTGGACCAACATTTTGGAACCTCCCTTCTTGGATATGTTCCACTCTCACGCCGATCGATCGAAGGAACCGTACTGATACCTCGATCTGCCTCGTCAGCGTCTCGATAAACACCTTTGTGTCCGCCTTATCTGCTCTGCCGTCCTCCAGGTCCTCCAGGAAGGCCAGAACCTCCCCAGCTTCGTCGCTCCTGAGATAGAGGTTGCCCAGCAGTTCCACCACCCTCCGTAGATCTCCCACTAAAGGCGTTCCCCTCGCCTCCGGGATCAGGCTGACACAACCTCCTCCTTCTCCCGGGGGTGGGGAGGGTTTGATGCATTTTCGTATAGCTCCTTCGCAAGTACCCCTACATCACATGCAAAAAGCCTCGCCAATTTATGCATATTTTGTCTTGATGGAGACTGACCTCCTTCCCATCTGCCGACAGTCGGTTGATCTACTCCTATCAAGTCCCCAAACCCTGCTTGAGACAAGTCTTCCTCGCTTCTATACTTACTAATTCTCTCTTGGAGCTTATTCACTACCTCACCTCCTCCCTCATCCTGAGCTGATATTATCATGCATAATTCGCATGCGCAACCCCTACAAAGCATTTTTTGCATCAAAAAAATGCACAAAATGTCCTTTCATAAATATGCGTTTAGTGAATAATAGAAGCTGGGGGTGGAACAATGGACGGAGAGAGATTAAAGAATCTGAGAATAAAAGCAAATCTATCGCAAGAAGGGTTGGCTGAAATCCTCGGGGTGAACCAGGCTACAATTGGGAGATGGGAAAAGAACAAGAACAGTCCAGACGATGATATGAAAAAAAAGTTGGCTTTATTTTTCAAGTGTTCTGTAGCATACCTCATGGGGGAAACTGACGACCCAGCCCCGCTAGATCCACAAAACAAGGTAGAATCCAGGATTTTCAAAGACCCCTCCCAAGTAGGAGAAAAGGTCTTGATGATCCCTATCGTCTCCGGAGTAAAGGCCTGCTGTGGGAATGGGAATCTGTATGCGCACGATGTCGAATGGGAAATGACCTCGGTCTACCCTATTCGGGAGAGCGAGTTGATCGGTTACAGCTGGCAGACGAAGGACTTCAAGATCATCGAGGTCGAGGGAGATTCCATGGCCCCCAGGATCGAAGACGGAGCGTGGCTACTCTTCGCCGCCGGAATAGAAGCTGAAAACGGCGATATCGTCGTCGCCATGTGCAACGGCAGAATCATGGTCAGGGGAATAGAGTTCGACAAGGAAGGAGGGATAACCCTAAGAGCGATAAACGAGAGCTATCTGGACAAGAAGGTGCGTGAAGAAGAAGAGTTTTACGTGCTGGGGACAGTGATCGGAGAGGTACCAAAGAAGGGGTTCAAGCTGATAGGGAAGATCTATTGATCGTAATACCGCCACTGGAATATTTTACAGGAAGGGAGATTCGCGATGCTCAAAGCTCCAAAATATGCCTTTTTGCTTCTTACGTGCTTTTTGTTTGTTTGCCCGGCCATTGCTAAACCAAGAGATGTGCCATTATCAACCGAAGCGGCAATAAAGTATCTCAGGGACACCCCTCAAAAAGACTCTATCATGGGAATATATCGACTTATTAAAGGAAGATTTTATGGAGCGTACCTAGTACTTCCTGCTTCAGGCAAAGACGCTGAAAAATGGGAATACGTGGCGACCGCATTAGAAACCTCAAACTCGTTTGAGGATCCTGGAACCGTAAAATTTTTCATGCGAAAATCTGAGGGACGATTCGTAGGCTTTTACTATGATGCTGCTCTTTCTGGAAAAGCAAAATATCGGTGTCAGTTCGTTACGGGGGTAGACAATATCACCGCATATATTTTCCCATCTTCTCAGCCAAGCATTTTTACAAAGGACATCACTCTTCCTGCTCCACAAGTCGAAGCAGAGGTAGCTTCCAAAGATATCAAACAAAAAGAGGGGAAGTCCAGTTTAGAGATCTCCGGAGAGAGCGAAACGGACAAGAGGTTGCAGGAGATGTTCGATAAGTATTCGAGCAAGGAGTAAGGGATCTCACCGTCAGGGGTGGCGGTTTTGGTGGGGAGTTGCTAAAAGGGAGACAAAGTCCAATGAAAAAACTGTTATTTGCACTGCTTGCTGTCTTATGCATTACGACCGCTGTTTCAGCCGCATCGCTCTACACCGTAACGATCAATGACACCGACACTCAAGCTGTTCAGGATGCCGCCATAGAGATCATGACCGGAAAGAACTTCACTATAGAGGAAGTCACCCCATATAAGGCCGTCTTCTCAAAGGGATTCGGGGATGGATTCTGGACGGCTTCTCGGCTTTGTTATGTCAATCTTGCTTTTATAGAACGAGATGGGAACGTCAAGGTCATGGTCTCCGAAACGGAGAAAATTGGCGCCATTATCAGGAAAAGGAGCATCAATCACCTCGTACCGTTGGTCCAGCAGATCAAAAGCACCGTCGATGGCACACCGGTAGATCAGGTACAAAACGAAGCCGTCGATCAGCTCCCGGGATCAGGCAACGAGAGAGAAAAAGCTCTGGGTCTTGTGCTGGACGATCAGATTGGGGCTGACGGCATAAAGATCATGTCGGTAGATCCCGGTAGCCTGGCAGAAGAAAGCGGCATATTGGCTATGGATGTCCTCTCGGAGATCAACGGGAGAGAGACCACGTCGATGACTCCATCAGCGGTAAAAACCTACCTGGCCAATAAGATGGCGGCCAAGTCCTCCATCATGATGATAGTCACCAGAGGAACCGACAAGAAGCTCTTTACGATCGATCCGGAGGAATAGGGATAAAGCTCACAACTGGGGGTGTTTCGTTTGGGACTTTTAGATATATTGCTTAACAACATGGCAGAAGAACCTAAGTCGAATGGCATGAGTTCTTTAAAAGAAGCCTATCTAGGGGAAAAAGCTCCTCAAGACCCTGGGGTCTATAAGGTATTCTACAAAAACCAATTGATGAAGGTCGGCAAAGCTGAGGACGGCTTGCGCAAGCGATTCAGTGATTACTACCGGACAAAAACAGGTGGAACTGCTGGCCTTCAATTCATTACGATGGCTAACCGCGATGATGTTTACGTGGCTTGGTCCATTTGCGAAAAGGACAAATGTCGAAGGATAGAGAAAGAGCTCTACGACAAGGCTAAACGTGAGGGGAAAGAACTTCCCTGGTCAGAGCGTCGATAAGTTCTCCGAGGAGGGCATAACCCTTTTTATAAGTCAAGAGCTACAATAAAGTAACACTCTGCCTTAGCATTGTGAGCAAAAAGCAGAATGGAAGATAAACCTTGTCAAAAAACGAACAAGGAGCAAACTAAATGGAAAAAATCTTTTTACCAGATTTATTGTTAAGCATAGCCTCTTCCGATTTGTTCTTTTTTGCTATAATAATAAACATAGGAAGCTTTTTAGTTGTTAAAAAAACCTTTTCGATATCAATAAATATCTTAACAAAAAACCCTAAAAATGCTTTTTCAAAAAAAACGATGCCCTTTTTTTTAGATGTAATAAGTTATTATACGTCTATTTTAGTCACAACATACATCTCTGCTCTCTACCCCACCTCAATAAATATAGCGGAGCTAAATATTAATTTCTATCATTATACAAAGCTAGCTATTATAGCCACAGCTAGCTACATTCTTTTAATCATAACAATAGAAAATTTCTTAAATAATAGAAGAGGATAGAAATGCAAGTAAGAAATCCCCACTCTTGCAGTTAAGAAATCTCCCTACAAGGACCTGGATCCCCATAGACGTTATATCAGGGCTGCTCTTCTTGGCGAGAGGGGTAAGGCTTATCAGGGTAGGACGCTGAGGGAGCCGACGGGGGCACTGGTGGCTGGGTTAGCGGGGATAGGTTGGAATCTTATCGCCAGGGGTGGTGGCAGGTAGGGGTGTATCAGAAGGAGGAATATGCTAAATGCCTGTAATAACGAATATCGTCCTAAACATACTGACATCGATAATTGTTGGCATCGTGACAGGCCTTATCACAGGAGTTATCGTAGCTGCATATTATGATCTTAGTAACTTAAAACATGCTTTATTATACGAAATAAGGAGAATCAATTATATCCAGCATGGAGACAATGAAGTTGAGATACTGAACCCTAGGGCAGAGACAGAAATCATCAAAGAAAATATCATTCTACTCACCAGCAGGGCTTTGGGGGACTTCAACGAAAAAGGACGACGATTGCAATGTCTCCAAAGAGATATTCTCCACGTAATAAACAACGGCAAAGCCTCCGACATGAAAGGACTTAACGATAACTGGCAAAAAATGGTTCGAGGCTTGCGTTTGAGCAGAACTGATGTTATCAGGAAACTTAGGGATATCACTCATATCGGATAAACATATTGAGATATTCCTGCACACTGAGTACATAGCACAAAGGGCCAGAGCATCCAGCTCCGGCCCTTTGTTTTATGTGGTAAAAATATTCCTAGGAATATTCCATGACCAAAGCTGACCTAATGGTCTTCTATCCGGGACAGGATTCCGTTCGGAAGACAGGATGGGACGAACCCCTTCCGACAAAAACTGACCCTGTAAAAGGGCTCTTTTTTACCCTTTATGCAGACCAACGATACAGGGAAAGCCCTTTGAGCTTCTTTTCGGACATCAGCCCTTAGGAGTGTATTAGGGACGTAGAAATCACTTCCATCGTCCTCGACGAATCCCATGCATGCCTCTACCGAGCCCACAAGGACATCGGTGTAAATCTGATATCCGCCTTGGGCTTTTTTGCCTATCATGATTGGACCTCCCTTTTCCAGGGCATTTTTCAAAAGGGGGAAGGCTTCAAGTTTCAGCTCCACAACTGAGCCAACCTTTCCAAGATCCTTTTCGGAGAGTCTCTTGGCCAAAGCCCGCTTGTAAAAGTCATTGGGACGGAGCGTAGTCTTTATGCCGGTAAGGTGCCGAAAATGGTGTCTCAAGAATAACGACTCCACACAATGAAGGCCATTGCTGTTCTTGTACACGAACAACATGTTTTTATTCTCAAAGTGGAGTTCGTAGTCTTGAGCCATCGAAAAGATCCTCGATAAGATCTTGTCTTTCTTCATCATCCTCAGAATCACTCTCCATGAAAAAAGGTGTAGAGGCATACACCCCTACACCCTCTAACTTCAGTGGCTGATTATTATCGCTGTCACGCCAGCTTCGAGCACATTCGTCTCGCAAATCTCATGGGTTTTGTCGTCGCCCAGCGACTCCAGGCACATTCGTCCCGCAAATCTTTCGGATTTAGGTGTCAGCCACACCGAGCCTTAGCTCATCTATAAGATAGGATCTCCTGCCCTATTTGTCAAGAGACTTCGAAACCCCATCCAGCCAATCAGCCCACCACTGCAAGAGCTCTCTCCGCTTGTCCAATAACTCGGCGTGGTTATACGCCGCACGGACGGAGTTCTTGTCTACGTGGGCGAGCTGTAGCTCGATGACGTCCGAGGGCCACTGACATTCGTTGGCTATCGTGGAGAACATTGCTCTGAAGCCGTGGCCGGTAAGCTCGTTTTGAGCGTAGCCCATGCGCCGCAGGGCTGCGTTAACCGTCATGTCGCTTATCGGACGGGTCTTGCTCCTGATGGAGGGGAATATCAGCTCCCCTCCCCCGGTGAGGGGGCGTATCTCCTCCAGCACCCCTATTGCCTGGCTCGACAAAGGCACCAGGTGAGGCCTGCGTTTCTTCATCCTCTCGGCCGGGATCTTCCAGAGATCTCCGTCGATCTCCTTCCATTCCGCCTTCCGCATCTCTCCGGGGCGTACCGCCGTGTATATCTGAAACAGCATGGCACAACGAACTATAAACGAGCCGGAGAAGGCTTGTATCGCTCTCATGAGCCCACCTATCTTTTCGGGGTCCGTCAGCGTAGGAAAGTGTTCCGGTTTGCGTGGTATCAGCGCCCCTCTCAGATCGGCCGTTATGTCGTGTCTGGCCTGCCCCGTGGCTATTCCATACCGCAGGACCTGCCCCACTATCTGAGACACCCTGTGAGCCGTCTCAACGTGTCCCTGGTCCTCTATCCGCCGAAGGATGGTCAACAGCTCCGGAGCGTTTATCTCTACAGGGGGTCGGTCTCCCAGGTATGGCAGGATAAGCCTGTCTAGCCTCGATCTTATCGTTCTGGCGTGTCCATGGGTACGCACCGGAACGACCTGGCGCTCGAACCATTCCTCGGCCAGAGCCTTGAAGGTTCCTTCAGGAACGCTTTTGTGGTTGACCAATTCCAGCCGAATTTCGTCACGCTTCAATCGTGCCTCTTTCAGCGATACGTCGGGATATCTGCCCAGGGTATGTTTGATCTCCCGACCCTGAGTTTTAAAGCGAACCTTCCAGGTCTTTTTCCCGGCGGGGGTGATTTCCAGCCAAAGGCCTTCGGAGTCTCGCATCGTATAGCGTTTTTCCCTCAGAGTCGCCCTTTTAATTTCGGCGTTCGTCAAAGCCATATCAGTCACCTCTTCCTGGTGTCTCCAAATCGTCGGAGACACCGCCGGGGACACTTTTATACCCCGATCCAGGCAAAATATACGACATTGACGAAAGACGGTCAACTCATAAATACAGTAGCCGTCGGGATCTGCGACGATCCCGACGGCTACGAAATGGCTAATGGTGGAGGCGCGGGGATTCGAACCCCGGTCCTAACATGCCGTGTATGAATGGACAGCTACAGGCTTAGTCGATCTCTTTAACTACGGGAGAAACGACCTGTGATCGACAGAACACTATCGTTTCCCATCCGGGACAACACCATACGTCGCCCGCGTTGATAGCCCTTCCGAATCTGCGAGCGCTCCCCTTCGGTCGGGCGACCGCTTAATTAAGCAGCCAGAGCGTAATTGTTGTCAGTTCATTTAGTGATGACTTACGGTCATCGCTCGGCCTGCTTCCAGACTTCCGACATACCAGTCGAAACCAGTCGCCCCCATGTTAAACTTTCTGTCTGTTCCTGATCTCCCTTGCCATGGTACGCTTGGCGTCCTCTTCCGCAAGGGACTGTCTTTTGTCGTGAAGGGCTTTACCCTTCGCCAACCCGAGCTCTATCTTGGCCCATCGACCGTCCTTTATGTACATGGACAAAGGGACCAACGTAAAACCTCGCTCCTTTATCTTTCCTGAAAGCTTGCGTATCTCCGATCGATGCATCAAAAGCTTTCGCCTCTGGGTCGGGTCGTGTTGTCTCCAGCTGGCGTTTTCGTAAGGTGAAATATGAACGTTCATCAACCACAGCTCGCCTTTTTCCAGCTTGGCATATCCGTCCTTCAGATTGACTCGCCCAGCCCTGACGGATTTTATCTCCGTGCCAGTAAGGACTATGCCACACTCAAAGGTATCCAGTATAAAATAGTCGTGCCGGGCTTTCCTGTTCTGGGCTACCCTCTCCACGGCCATGGTCTTCACCTCTTTCGGGCAGATTATAGCGAAATAGTCAAAGATAGTCAAGAAAGATAAAGCTGTAAAAAAAACGACCTCGACAGGAATCGAGATCGTCTTTCTTTCGGTCTGGTCGGGGTGAGAGGATTTGAACCTCCGACCTCCTCGTCCCGAACGAGGCACGCTAACCAGACTGCGCTACACCCCGGACGAAGGGCATTATACAATCGTAGGTAGATTTCGTCAAACTATTTATTGCCCTCTTTGCCCTTAGGGCCTTCGTTTCCGGTTACACCGGTAGCCCCCCGTTGCCAGCCCAGAGGACCGCCTTGGTTCTCACCGTAGAGGGGAATTTCCGTCCACCCTTCCGGGGTTATCAGCAGAAAATGGAAAGCCACGCCTCTGGCCTTAAGGATCTCCAGATGACGTCGATATCTGAAGATCTCCCCGGGAAGCCAGGAGTCGCTCAATATCCACACCCTGTTGCATTCTCCATCGCTGAATATCGCTACGTGGTCCACCGCCATCCTCATGGCCTCGTCCTGATCACCGGGATCCAAAGAGACCACTATGGCCTCCGAAGGAGCTCCCTGTCCGTCTTCTCCCAAAAAAGTAACGTGATTCCTCAGCCAATCCAGCTGGTAGTAAAGTCTGTCGTAATCGGCATGAAAGGGGTCTCCTGATTGTACCGAAGGATCGAGTCCCTCCTTCATCCAAAGCTGTATCTGTTCCACAGCCTTTACTATGTATTCGGGATAGCCGGGCTTAGACATGGCCTCCAGCACCTCGCTTACGGTCCAACGTTCGAGATTATCGTTCTTTTCTGTCATTCAATCCACCCCCCTGGATCTCGATAACGGTGGTAAGGATAGCATAAATCCTCTGTTTCCGATACCGACAATTCCTCACCTGTGGCATAATGGTCATGTATTCACTAATGGAGGTGCTTACCATGAATCCACAGATATTGCGACCTAAGAACACGGTTATGTTGATGATCGACGTTCAGGAGAAGCTCCTGCCCGCCATATACGGGAAGGAATCGGTGGAGCTCAACGCGAAGAAGCTCATAAAGGCGTCCCAGATTATGGAGATACCTTTGAAGGTTACGGAGCAATACCCGAAGGGATTGGGGGGTACTGTTTCCGGACTGACAGAGGATATATCTCCTGACGATGTTTTCGAGAAAAAGGCCTTCGGATGTTTCGACGAAGAGGGCTTCGACGATTTCTTTCGATGTACCAGAAGAAACCAGGTGGTCCTCTTCGGGATAGAGAGCCATATATGCGTGCACACGACAGCCATGCAGCTCCTCGAGAGAGACTTCGAGGTTACGGTCGTGGCGGATGGATGCGGAAGCAGAGAAAACAGCAATCATGAGATGGCCCTGCGGAATATGTCGGCCTGCGGCGTTCACGTTCTTCCTATGGAATCGGTGGTCTACCAGTTGATAAAGGTATCCGGAACACCGGAGTTCAAGCAACTGCTACCTCTGTTCAAGTAATTGAGCCAGATGCTTCCGGTCAACGGCCTGGTCTTTCTGGGGACCGCCGGAACCAGGTTCAACGTCATAAACCAGAGGAGAAGCTCCGGGGGAATGGTGGCTTCCTTAGACGGATTCATACTGGCAATAGATCCCGGCCCCGGAGCGTTGGTCCGTATGTGCTCGCTGAGACCGACAGTAGATCCCAATAAAATCGACGGGATGCTTTTGACCCATCGTCATATAGACCACAGCGGAGATTTCAACGTGGTGGCGGAAGCAATGACCGGAGGAGGACGCCGACCTGGAGGTCTCGTGGCCCTGCCTTCGGACGCCATATCGGAGGAACCGGTGCTTTTCGGGTACCTGAAGCGAAGGATAGCGGAAATCCACCTGTGGAAAGACTGCATTCCAGTCCCCTTCCCTAAAGGAGAGGTTCTTCCCCTGAGATTGAGACATCACGGAGTCGAGTGTTACGGGCTGAAATTCATAGGAGACTTCCCGACATGGGGAATTATCAGCGATACCGCCTATATCGCGGAGATACCCGATTTTTTCTCCGACTGCGACGTGGTGGTGGCCAACACAACATTGCTTGAAAAGGTCGGCAGAATAGAGCATCTATCCGTCCTGGACGTGGAGAAACTCCTTGAGAAAATCTCGCCAAAGCTGCTGCTGATGACCCATCTAGGAACGAGAATACTGGACTCGTCCCCCTCGAAAATAGCAGCTGAACTCTCTAACGAGCGTACCCAGGTGTTATCGGCCGAGGACGGTATGATAATAGATTTCGACGAAATCGTAAGGCACAAAACAGACGGGAAGACGTATCGAGAGGAGTGACTTCCATGACCGTGGACCGAAACGAAGCGTTGGAACTTCACCGCAAAGCTAAGGGCAAGATAAAGCTCTCTCCTAACGTGTCGGTGAGAAACAAGAGGGATATAAGCCTTGCCTACATACAGGGGGGAGCTGTGGCCTCCGGCGAGATATTAAGGGAGAAAGAGCTGGTTTACGACTACACGGGAAAGAGCAACCGTCTCGCCATAGTCTCGAACGGGACCTCCGTTTTAGGACTTGGAGACTACGGACCCGAGGCAGCACTTCCCATGATAGAGGGCAAAAGCCTGCTCTACAAACATTTCGGAGACATTGACGCCATACCTCTTTGCATAAAATCCAACGATATGGATGAGATAATGAGTTTCTGTCGCCTATTGGAGCCAAGCTTCGGAGCTATAAACATAGAGGACGTAAAGAGTCCGATAGATTTCGACTTGGTAAAAAGGCTTCGCAAAGAGCTGGAGATCCCCATTTTCGGTGACGACATGCACTGCTCATCCGTCGTCATACTGGGCTCTCTTATCAACGCTCTCAAGGTCGTGGAGAAAGAGCTCTCATCGGTAAAGATCGTCATAGTGGGAGCAGGTACCTCGGCGGTAGCCACGGCGGAACTGATGCTCTACGCCGGAGCGACAAACGTAGTTATGCTCAACAGAAGAGGTATCCTCCACGAGGACATGACCGACCTGAACGGAGTACAGAGGTTCATACTGGACAGACTGAACCCCGAGGGAATCAGAGGAGGAATAAAGGAGGCCACAAAGAATGCGGATATCCTGATAGGCCTTACAGGCAAGGTAGGAGCCTTCGGAAGAGACGATGTAGCCTTGATGGCTCCACGAAGCATTGTTTTTCCCCTTTCCAGACCGGAACCAGAGATGGACCCGGAAGAAGCCAAGACGGCAGGTGCGGAGGTAGTCGGCTGCGGCCTGATAGAAGGCCCAAACACCATGCCTAACCTCAAGGTCTTCCCAGGAATAACCAGAGGCCTTCTGGACGTCAGGGCCACTGGCTTGAACTTCAATGTCCAGCTGGAGGCGGCAAAGGAATATGCGGCAAACGTCGATCCCCGACGGCTTAGATCGGATCATATAACTCCATTTATATTTTCCGACGAGCTGACCCCGAGAATAGCCGAAGCGGTGGCTCAGTCTTGCGTAAGGGAGGGGCTGGCTCGGATCTCCCCCGCTCCTCAGGAGGTTTTCGAGAACACATGGAAGAGGCTGTACGGAGGATACATCGCCAGATTCTAAAACTCAAAAAGCGAGCGCCAACTCGGGTTATACCCGGCCAGCGCTCGCTTTTGCTCTCAATTTACCACCATAATCTGGATAACAACAACGAGGAACCCACCACCGTCACCAACATACTGTGCTTCTCGCTATTCCATATGACGGAGTAGTCGAAGGGCCCGGAGGACATCCTGGGAGGCCAAATCTTGGGCCAAAACGCCCCCACCCTTTTACGGTAGTCGTTAAAAGCTTTGCCAAACGTCTCGGATAAGAATCGCTCTTCCCAGGGAACTATCAGGAAGCCGTAAAGGGCTACGAAGACTACGAAAAAGAGAGAAAGAGCCAATGGCCCCGCCATGATCCCCCACCCTAGGCCTATCAGTCCGTTCGCCACGTAGAGGGGATTTCTGCATATCGAGTATGGCCCCCAGGTAACCAGCCTCTGGGCCTTGACCCTCTCTCCTCTATACAGGACGATGCAGCCCACGGCCCAACATCTAAGAGCCTGCCCCAACAGGACCGGCAACGCTCCAACGAGTACAGTCGTCACAGTCGGACGGGCTACAGCCAATATGGCCAGGAAAAGAGCCGTCCATATTCCTCCTCTGAGACGAAAGGCCTCTGCCCGTATCCGGTCGAACTCAGCTTTCCCGTCCGCTTTCGGCAAGTTCAAGGTCATCACATTCCCTTCGTCTGTTTTTTATTATCATCTCGGCGGTACCCCAACCTATGAACCGTACCGCCACAATAGCTCCCATTATGATCGCCAGGTATTCGGTAAAAAATCTCCACGCAATGGCAGTCACTCCCGCCATGCTCCAGGGAACCAGAAACCCGAATATGGCAGCTCCGCCTCCCTCGGCGACACCACTGGCCCCAGGGGTAGGAACGAAGTAAAGCACGAAGAGGAATATCGCCTGTGCCAGAAAACTCTCGACGTAGTTGACCTCCAACCCTATGGACCAAATCAGGCAGGGCAACACGGAAAACAGAAACACCAGGTGAAGCAAGGACATGACGAACGACAGGGTAAACCAACCTATACCTCTGGAAAAGAGGTATCTCAGGTTGGCCGAATATCCGTCTATCTCGCGGTTTATCCTTCTTATTGTACAGAGGATCTTATACTTACCTATCACGTTGAAACGATTGAGCCACAACACCAGCACCGACCCCGTCTTTTTTACCAGATCGGGGCGAACGACACTGATCCCGAAGGCGACCCAAGCCAAGATAGATATGAGAAGGACATAGTAGAAAATGCCTACCAGAAAAGGACTCTCTTTCATAAATCTGGGATCCAGAAGAAAAGAAAGAGGTGCCGCCACCGAAAGGATGAACGTGGTCAGGAGGGTCCTCACCAAGGTGATGGCCACTCCTTTCCCTATAGGGACGCCTGAACGATACAGAACATATACCTGAAAAGGACCTCCCCCTACCTGCATCGGCGTTACTGCGCAGCCGAAATAGTGAAGCCAGGTGAGAATTATCCCGTTCGGGATCGATATTTTTCTGTCCATCGCCCGTGCCAACAAGCAAAACCTTATGGCATCGCAGAGCCAGGCCCCCAACACCAACAGGAAAGCCAGAGCCATCGGGCCTTTCCTGGCGGTCAATAAGGTACTCCAGGTCGATCCATCGACGCTGAAAGCGAGAACTACGCAACTAACCCCGAAAGACAGCAGAAGGAAGATGGCCAGTCCTTTTCTCAGAGACACCTCAGACATCGTCTCCTTTCACGACTTCCTCTCCCTCGGACAGTTTTCGGCGGAGGGATTCCAGGTCTTCCATTTTATCTCTCAACAAGTCCAGCTTGAATATAAATTCTTCCAGTTCGGAGACTGCTTGCTCCGGAGATTCAACCGCAATACCCTTCCAGAGATCCAGCTCATGAATAAAAGACTCCACGTCGGAAAAAAGAGGATCCTCTTCGCCTAGGTCGTTCAGCTTGGACATGACCTCCACGATCCATTCCATGGACTCGACCCACCGTTTCATCGAGTTTTCGTCCGGAAACTCCGATCTCCGGGAGATCCAACCTTCCGCGATGGAAATACAACGATCCACCGATTCTTTAAGCTCCAGAATGATCCTATTAACTATTCCCTCTTTCGTATCGGAAAGAAAATCGACCTCTACACCGTCAGGGATGGAGAGAAACGACTCCTCGCTCAGAGCCTCTCCGTGACTGACGATTTCCTTCAGAACGAGACCACGTCCGGCCAATTCCTCCAGGACAACGTCCAACAACTCCTCCCTGGACAGGCTTTCCATGTGCAGTATGGAAAAAGGAACTCCGTCTATAAACAGATCCATAAAGAAACATCACTCCTCCATATCGCCCTTCGCCTCATTATGGTATTGTAGCACGAGCGGAGCTTAAAGACCTGGGCTCAACCGAAAAGCAGATCTCTCCGATAACCAAATAGAGTTTCAAAGTCAAATCTCTCTCAGGAGGTGTGGTATATGTCGATCAGTTTGCCGACGACTCAGATGACCGGTCTGTCATCTGGTCTCGACTGGGGAAACATCATAGATGAACAGATGAAGGCCCTCAGGAAGAATGAAGATCCTTGGTATGATAAAATTCAGTTATTAAACGACAAGATTTATCTCTACCAGGAGTTCTCTTCCTCCGTCAAGGCTGCTCAATCCGCCCTGGACCCCCTTAAGCTGGAATCCACCTTTACATCGAAGACCCCGGAGCTTGTGGTGGTGGGAAGCAACGAAAGCTCCGACGCCATTCTAAAGGTCGACCTGGAGCCTTCCGCTCAGATAGATGAGTGGAACATAAAGGTAAACAGCCTCGCCGTAGCGGAGAGACGGCTATCCGACCGTCAGGATAGCTCCTCGACACCCCTAGGAAAATCTGGGTCCTTCTTCGTACGGATCGGCACAAAGGCTGCGGAGATCACCTACGAGAGCAGCGACTCGCTCAGGACCGTAGCCGAGAAGATACGGTCCGCCGACATAGGGCTCGATGCCTATCTGATAGACAACAGGTTAGTCGTAGAGAGCGAGAACACCGGCCTGGGATCAAGCTCCTTTACGGAGGAGGTCACCAGGGGAAGCGGCGACTACGACCCACTGGGAGCCAACGGAATAGATCCAAGCTCTATAGGGGACATAACAGTCGGATCCACCACTTACGAAAACGGAACCGACTTCGAGGTAATAGCCGACTCAGCCACCGGTGGATATCAGATACACTGGCTAGGGGCCAGCCGCCCCAGCGAAACCAGCACCTACGACGTGTCTTACGACTACGACGCCAACACCTTCGGGCTGTACGAGATAAGGGAGACCCTTTCCAAAGACCTGACCAGGACAGTCGGATCCGACTACGACACCATCGACGTGGAGAAGTTGGACACCGCGACCGTAAGCATCGCAGGATACACGGAGGGAACGGATTACGAGATCGTCGAGGATCCAGACGACGAGGAAAAATGGGCGATCCACTGGATCGGTTCCAAGCCTGCCGACGGCGCAACCTTCTCGGTAGACTACTCAAACACGGATAACAGCCTTCTCGACGGTCTGGGAATATTGACGGAGGACGCCACCCATCACAGGGACGCTCAGGACGCCTCCTTGACCGTAAACGGGATAGACGTCACGAGATCCTCCAACGAGATAGACGACCTCATAGGCGGCGCAACCCTGAATCTCAAGGGAGTCGGAGAGGTTAACATGGAGGTCACGTTGAACGCCCAGAAGGCGGTCGAGTCCATCCAGGCCTTCGTCGAAAGCTACAACGACCTCATGGAATACATAAACGTTCGTTCCGAGGAAACAACCTACAACTATTCGGACACCCCCAATTCGGATACCAAGGCCGTTCCGGAAGATGACCTTAGTCGAAGGAAGGGACTATTGGCAGGCGACACCGTTTTATGGCAGACCAAGTCCAACCTCAGGAAGATCATTTCCGAGTCGGTAGGCGATGACGAAGACACCTTCAACATGCTTTATCAGTTGGGAATTTCCACCGAGGAGACCGATTTCGGAAAGAGCGGGAAACTCGAGTTCGACACCGACAAGTTCATGGAGGCTATGGCCACAGATTCGGACTCGGTCCAAAAACTCGTAAATACGATATCGGAAAAACTCGACTCCCAGTTCGACAGCGTGGTAAGCACCTCCACCGTAGCTATAGGCGACACCTCCACCAAAGAGGGCCGTATACCAAGCCAGATAAGCGTCTGGGAAAACGAGGTCACCCAACTTCAACAGAGGATAAAGGATTACGAGGAGAGGATTACCACCCAACAGCTGAACATGTATAAACAATACGCCGCCATGGAGGAACAGATGACCAAGTTGAACTATCAGGCATCGTCTCTTTCCAGCACGTTCAGCGCCCTATCTGCCTCCGGAAGCAGTTAAAATAACATACGGCGGGAAGAAGAAAAAACCCTTCTTCCCGCCGTCTTCATCTCTGTCTATTCCTCCGAAGATTCGGCTATTCCGACTCTCCACGCCAATATGGCCGCCTGGGTTCTGTCCCTGAGGTCCAACTTTTTAAGTATGTGGCTGACATGGTTCTTCACCGTTTTCTCGGAGAGATTCATTTTCGCCGATATCTCCAGGTTACTGAGTCCCTGGGCTAGCCAGAAAAGGACCTCTTTCTCCCTGTCGGTGAGGTCGCAAAGCATATCGGCCTCGTCTTGTTTTTTGTGAAAAGCCCCTAAGAGCAGACCCGCCACTTTAGGATCCACGTAACACTGTCCCCTTGCAACCGAACGAATGGCCGACAGGAGTTCGGTTCTTCCGGAGGTCTTCAACACAAAACCATGAACTCCCACGGAGGAGAGTTCCGAAAGTTTTCTCTCATCGTTAAAAGCTGTTATCGCAACGAACTTCGTGTTTTGTTCCGTGTTTCTGAGCTCCTTCATAAGCCCTATACCGTCCAGGTTGGGCATACCTATGTCCAACAAAACCACGTCGGGCTTAGACCTTTTTATGAGGGCAAGCCCCTCGATGCCGTCCGAAGCCTCGCCTTCCACCGATAAATCCGGCTCCATCGCCAAAAGTTTTTTCATCCCATCGCGAAAAAGTTTGTGATCGTCTATGAGAACCATGCGAATTTTTTCCATTTCGACCATCCCTCCTCGAGAGCGCTTCATATGCTATCATAAAAGACTGATATCGTGGAACATCATACTGTAAACGACATAAAAGGTGATCTATACATGAAAAAACATAGCCTTGGGAACCGTATAAGAGGAAAGATAGGCAGAGCTATCTTCGATTATGACATGATTTCCGAAGGAGACCATGTCGTCGTGGGGCTGTCCGGCGGAAAGGACAGCGTCTTTCTCCTGGTGGCTCTCAATCAGATCCGAAGATGGAGCCCGGTTAAATTCGATCTTTCCGCCTGTAGCGTCGACATTTCAGGAGGAAGCTGGGATGTTTCTCCTATGGAGGAACTCTGCGACGAGCTAAAAATCCCCTACAAGGTCGTACCCCACCCTATAGAGGAGATAATACGCATCAGAGAGGAGAGGTCCCCCTGTAGCTTCTGCGCCAACATGAGGAGAGGCATCCTCAACAGCTACGCCAAAGAGATGGGCGGCAACACCGTAGCCCTGGGGCATAATCTGGACGACGCCGTCGAGACAGCTCTCATGAACCTATTCCGCACAGGCAGGTTCAGATCCTTCCAGCCCAGGATATGGCAGAGCAACAGCGATATGAACCTCATAAGACCGCTCCTTTACCTTACGGAAAAGGCCATACTACAGGAGATCTCGAGGATGGAGATCCCACTTGTTCGCTACACCTGCCCCTTTTCCCTAGAGACTGAGAGGACCAGGGCCAAGGAATTGGTCCTTGACCTGACGGCAAGGTTTCCCGACGCCAAGCAAAACATACTTCACGCCCTTAGATCGATAGACGGGAAAGACCGATGGCAGGCCGAAGACTAGATCTCGACCCTACCTGTCCTAAACCTTTCCTCCACCTCCTGGACCAAGTTCACGTAACAGCTGTCCTCTTTCTTTCCGGCCAGCCCGTTTGCGTACTTTTTACCCAGCTCTACTCCAGGCTGATCGAAGGGAGATATATCCATGAGACGACCGGTTAAGGCGGTCAGGTATTCCAGAAAGAATATCAGACCTCCCAGAGTCCTCTCGTCCAGGCTATCCATGGTCATGGAAAACACCGGCCTGTTTTCTCCGGCCAAAACGGCCACTATTGCCCTTCTCTCGTGATCAAGGAGATCCTCCTGAGTCAATCCGTCGAGAAAGGAAAGCTCCTCCAGGGAGGGGATTATCGATCCTTTTATGGCAAATCGACCCCTCGGTTTTACCCCCAGAACTATATAGGCCTTATCGTCCGGTCCCTGAGAGTAGAGCTGCAGCTGAGAATGCTGATCGACCGCCCCCAGCGCCCTCAAAGGAGTGAATCCCGCACCTTCCTTGCCAAGACTTTCCGCCCAGAGCTGGCAGAACCACTCGGAAAGCCGCTCCATCCTGTCTCCGTAGGGCATAAAAACCGTGTTCGATCTTCCCGTCTCCATCTGATACAGGAGGTTCCAGGCCATAACCCACGCCAGATTATCCCCCGAAGCCTTGCCGTCGAAAAGACCCTCTCTAACCTCGGAGGCACCCTCCAACAGTTTTTCGACGTCTATCCCCAAAGCGGCGGCGGAGAGAAGCCCGACGGAGGACAGAACGGAATAGCGTCCCCCCACGTCCGCCGGAAGTATCAGACTGCGGCACCCCGATTCCTTCACAAAACGACGTAGCAGACCGTCTTCGGCGTCGGTTATGACAACCAACCTGGAAGAAGCCTCTTCTCCCAGAACCTCGGTCATACGCTCCCAGAACAGGAGAAAGTTGCCCATGGTCTCCAGGGTTCTCCCCGACTTACTAACCACGATGAAAGCTGTATCTTTCGGGTCTATCCTGTTCCATATCGCATGATTCTCCCCTTCGTCGAGGTTATCCGCCATGTAGAATCTGGGAACATCTCCCCTCTCTACTCTGTCCATCTCGTTGAAATAGGGAGGCAGCAAAGCCTGATGGAGCATCAGGTTGCCCAGGGAGGAGCCGCCTATACCTATCTGAACTATGGAGCCAAACTTCCCTAACCATTTGGCTATCTCCAAGACAGACCCTATATCGGCATCGGGTAATTTCACCCATCCAAATCCTGGCAGTCCATTCTGAACCCCCTGATCTATCCAGGTGGCAGCCTCTTTTAACCTTTTCTCGTTTAAGCTCGAAGAGGCCACTCCGTTGAAAAAAGTCGCGCCGAACATGTTAATCCCCTCCCTCTGTCGGCAATCTCTACACTACACCGGTAGAAGATTATCATATCAAATAAAGGGGAAGTTCGCTCGATTTAGTTCCTAAAAATAAACCATGTACCGTTCTAAAAGGATAAACCATCACAGAAAGCCCTTCAGATCATCAGAAAGAGAGATAAATAGCGTCAATAAAAGCATCTAAAAGTATCATCACAAAAAAACCAAACCATAAACACTGGCAATTCAATGGAGAAACGATTGAACAAAAAGCTCGTATTTGCAATGGCATTTCCTCATCAATCGAGTATAATGAATGCATTGCAACTCTCGTGATCGCATTGTGAGGAGGAGGAATTTGATGTCATCCACAACCACCGCCAGCTCGAACGAGCTGTCGCAGCGTCTGGATCCCATCGTCCAGCGCTATCAAGGCAAGAAGGGGATAACCATCCCGCTTTTGGCGGATATCCAGAAGGAGTACGGTTACGTCGCTGAGGAAGCCGTAACCTACGTCTCCAAAAAAATGGACATATCCGCCTCGGAGATGTTCGGAGTGGCTACCTTCTACGCCATGTTCCGGCTTCAACCCGAGGGCAAGTACGTCATCCGTATCTGCCGAGGTACCGCATGCCACGTCCAGGGGTCCGCTTCTGTGGCGGAAGAGGTGGCAAGGCACCTGGGAATCGAGGAAGGCGAGACCACCGAGGACGGGATATTCACCCTTCAGCACGTCGCCTGTCTGGGATGCTGCAGTCTGGCTCCCGTGATGATGGTGGGAGACAACGTTCACGGACTGCTTACGCCGCCGAAGTCCATCGAGATCCTCGAAGACTACCGTAAAAAGGGTTAAGGAGGACTGGACATGTCTCAGACTATAGTGAAAATAGGGATGGGAAGCTGCGGAATCGCGGCGGGAGCCCGCCCGGTAGAGGCCAAACTCAGGACGCTGCTCGAAGGACACCCGGAGATAGAGATCAGGAAGGTCGGCTGCATAGGCCTATGTTTCCAGGAGCCTCTGGTCGAGGTGGAGATGGACGGCAAATCCACCATGTACGGCCACGTTACAGAGGAATCGGTGGAGGATATCGTCAAGGAGCACGTCCTGGGAGGCAAGAGGCTGGACCAGGCCCTGGTGCTCGACTCCGACGGATCCGGGATGGAAAATCCCAGGATGGACAAGCAGGTCCGCATAGTCCTTCGTAACTGCGGGATAATCGATCCTGAGAAGATAGACGAATACATAGAGAGAGAGGGATACGACGCCCTTAAAAAGGTGGTCTCCTCCATGACCTCCGAACAGGTATACACCGAGGTCCTCGACAGCGGCCTCAGGGGAAGGGGCGGAGCCGGATTCCCGACGGGGCTGAAATGGAAGTTCGCCAACCTGTCCAAAGGCGACGAAAAGTACGTGGTCTGCAACGCCGACGAGGGAGACCCGGGCGCCTTTATGGACCGATCCGTCCTTGAGGGCGACCCTCATGCCATCATCGAGGGTATGGCCATATGCGGCTACGCCATAGGGGCCAATCACGGCATAATATACTGTCGCGCCGAGTATCCTCTAGCGATCAAGAACCTCAACATCGCCATTGAACAAGCCAAGGAAAGAGGCTTCCTCGGAGACGACATCATGGGCAGCGGTTTCTCCTTCGATCTCAAGATAAAGGAGGGCGCCGGGGCCTTCGTCTGTGGAGAGGAGACGGCCCTGATCGCCTCCATCGAGGGAAAGAGGGGTATGCCCCGTCCCAGACCTCCGTTCCCGGCCCAGAGCGGGGTTTTCGGCAAGCCCACCAACATAAACAACGTCGAGACCTACGCCAACGTGGCCTGGATAATCAGGAACGGATCCAAGGAGTTCTCCAAATACGGCATAGGCAAGAGCCGCGGCACCAAGGTCTTCGCCCTGGCAGGGAAGATCGCCAAGGGAGGCCTGGTCGAGGTTCCCATGGGTATGCCCATCCGCGAGGTCATATACGACATCGGCGGAGGAATCCCGGACGGCAAGGAGTTCAAGGCTGTTCAGATGGGAGGCCCCTCCGGTGGCTGCATACCGAAGGAGCTCCTTGACACCCCCGTCGACTACGAGTCCATCAACGCCACAGGAGCCATAATGGGCTCGGGCGGCATGGTCGTCATGGACGAGGGCACCTGTATGATCGACGTCGCCCGTTTCTTCCTGTCCTTCGTACAGAACGAGTCCTGCGGCAAGTGCCCCTTCTGCCGTATAGGAACCAAGAGGATGCTGGAGATCCTGGACCGTATAACCAAGGGAGAGGGCAAGGAAAGCGATATAGATCTCCTTTTGGAGCTATGCCACCAGATAAAGGACGGCTCCCTCTGCGGACTGGGTCAGACGGCACCTAACCCGGTTCTGACGACCATAAAATACTTCAAGGACGAGTACATGGCCCATATCGTGGACCACAGATGCCCCGCAACGGTCTGTCCGTCCCTGATACACTACGTCATAGATCCGGAAAAGTGCATCGGCTGCACCAAATGCGCCAAGAACTGCCCGGTGGACGCCATCTCCGGAGAGATAAAGAAACCGCACGTCATCGACGATACCATCTGCATAAGATGCGGCAAGTGCAAGGTGAGCTGCCCCGTGGGCGCCATCTCTGTGGAGTAGGAGGCTCATGGCTATGGAAAGAAACGTAAGAGTTATCCTCAACGACAAGGAAGTCTACGGCTATAAGGGACAGAAGATACTGGACCTCTGCACCGAGTGCGGTGTGGAGATCCCCACCCTCTGTTACAACGAACACCTCTCCATCCACGGAGGCTGTTCACTGTGCCTGGTCGAGGTGGAAGGAGCCAAGGCCCTCGTCAGAGCCTGTTCCTCCACCATAGCTCCCAACATGGTGTTAAGAACCGACACTAAAAGAGCCAACAACGCCAGAAGACTGGCCCTCGAGCTTCTCCTGTCGGACCACGTAGGAGACTGCAGACCTCCCTGTACCCTAGCCTGTCCCGCTCAGGCAAACGTACAGGGCTACATCAACACGGCGGCCCAGGGCAAGTTCGCCGAGGCTTTGGACATACTCCACGAAAATATCGTCCTGCCAAGCTCCATAGGACGGGTCTGCCCCGCTCCCTGCCAGGAGAAGTGCCGCAGACATTTCGTCGACGAGGAACCGGTATCGATACGCAACATCAAGAGGTTTATCGGAGACAGAGCCATGGAAAACGACGACCTCGGACACGTCCCCTCCATAAAGGAAAACGGGAAATCCGTAGCGATCGTCGGAGGAGGCCCCGGAGGAATGAGCGCCGCCTATTACCTCCGTCTAAAGGGATATTCCGTCACGGTGATAGAGAAAGAGGCCGCTCTCGGCGGCATGATGCGTTACGGCATACCGGACTACCGTCTTCCCCAGGAAGTCATACAGAAGGAATGCGATTGGCTTCTGTCCCACGGTATAGAGGTCAAGCTCAACACCTGCATGGGCAAGGACGTCTCCCTCGATCAGCTCAGGGACGAATACGACGCAGTTCTCCTGGCCATGGGCTGCTGGAAATCCTCCTCTATGAGGACCGCCGGAGAGGATCTTCCCGGAGTTCTGGGTGGAATAGACTTCCTCTACACCGTCAACCTTCACGATCCGATCAAGATCGGCAACAGGGTAGCGGTGGTGGGAGGCGGTAACACCGCCATGGACGCCTGTCGCTGTGCAAAGAGACTCGGAGCGGAAAAGGTCTACATCGTATATCGCCGCACCGAGGCAGAGATGCCGGCTGAGGCCATAGAGATACAGGAGGCCAAGGAAGAAGGCATCGAGTTCATCTTACTGGCAGCTCCCAAGTCCATCGAGGGAGACGGAAAGGTCGAGAGGATGATCTGCGAGAAGATGGAGCTCGGCGAGGCCGACGCCTCCGGCAGACGCCGTCCTGTACCGACCGGAGAGACCTTCACCCTCGAGCTGGACAACGTCATAGCCGCCATCGGTCAGGGAATCGATTTCCAGGGACTGCCCTCCTCCATCCACGACGGACGCAGGATGACCGTCGACGGAGACTTCGAGACCCCTCTTCCAGGCGTTTTCGTATGCGGAGACCAGCAGACCGGCCCCAAGATAGCCGTCGAGGCCCTCGGAACGGGACACTGGGCTGCGGAGAGCATCCATCACTACCTGACCACAGGCAAGGCGAAGAAACCCTTCGTCTACGATGTGGTTCGAGACGACCTGGGGCCCGACGACTTCCTCGATAGGGAGAAACAACCCAGGGAACAGACAGCCCACGTCGATCCGGCCATAAGGCTCAGCAAGCCCTTCGAAGAATACGATACGGGGCTTACGGAGGAGCAGGTTCTCAGAGACGCCTCCCGCTGCATGGAGTGTGGATGCCCCGACGTGTTCGAGTGCAAGCTACGCCGCTACGCCATAGACTACGAGGTCGATCCGGAAAGGGTAGCAGGCGAGCACGGAAAGGGAATAGAGGAAGCCAACGAGTTCTACGTCCGCAATATGGACAAGTGCATCCTCTGCGGACAGTGCGTCCGTACCTGCGACGAGATAGCCGGCTTCCACGCCATAGATTTCGCAAAGAGGGGCTTCGCATCCACCATCTCGCCCGAGTACTTCAAGGGCATAGACGCATCGGACTGCACCTTCTGCGGTCTCTGCGTCCAGAACTGCCCCGTAGGCGCCCTGATCGAGAAGAGAGCCGAGCGCTGGCCTCATCAGGAGAAGCCTTCCCTCGTAAGCACCACCTGCGCCAAATGCCCGGTGGGATGCGAGATCGACATGAACCTCGACACATCGAAGGAGAGAATCGTCAGGATCACCAGCGACTTCAACAAGGTGGACAGTCCTGCCTTCGGAATGACCTGCGTCAAGGGACGTTACCAGTTCGACGACGTCGCAGAGGATCGCATAGGTTCGCCTATGGCGTCGGGGAAGGCCATATCCTGGTCCGAGGGAGCTACTAAGCTTGCGGACTCGGTCAAGAAGGCATCCAAGGTAGCATTCGTCCTTGGGGGCAACCTGACCGACGAGGAGATGGGAGCGGTAAAAGAGTTCGTTCAGATCTCCGGGATCGACGCCGACATCGCCGTTGACGGGGTGGACTGCTTCGCCGGTCTGACCTCAGCCATGGAGAGTTCATGGGGCCGCAAGTCCTCCGGAGCCGGATACGACAGCCTCATAGAGGCCGACTGCGTACTGCTTCTTGACGACGATCTCTCTCAGGATCAGCCGGTCATGGCCTCCTGGATTCGCCGGGCCATGAGGAAGAACGGCGCCTCCATGATCTACGCAGGAACCCACAGCGACCGTTTCGACATGGGAGGAGCCATCGTCCTGGAAGACTCGGTGGACAAGGTAGCCAAGGCATTGAAGACCGCCGTAGCCGACGGAAAGAACGGCGGAGAGAGCATAGCCAAAGCAGCGGAACTCCTCGGCAAGGGCAAGAAGGTCGCCATAATAGTCGGAAAGGGCGCCGGTTACGGCTCCGACGCAGGAGAGGCAGTGATCGCTTTGGCGGACGCCCTCAAGACCAAGTCGGTCTATCCTCTTTACAGAGGAGCCAACGTTCAGGGAGCCATCGACGGATCGATCGCGACAAAGTCCATCGAGGAGATCAAGAAGGGATCTTACGACCTCACCGTATTGGTAGGTACGGTACCGGGCTTCGAGCTGAACTCCTCCGTGGCTCTCGTAGCAACCAACGGCAAGGCAGAAGCATCCAAAGCAGCTCTTGCCCTTCCAATGACGGCATGGGCGGAGAAACGGGGCACCATGACCAATATGACAGGCAGAACCTTGTCCTGCAACCAGGGTCCCAAAACCTTCGAGGAGGCCAAGGACCTGGGCTGGCTCCTGTCAGCCACCGCTAGAAGGATGGACCTGGAGATGGCCGCGGTCAGATAGACCGTTTTCAGGGTATTTTCGGGGTCGGAGGGAATCCTCCGGCCCCTTCTCTATTCCCGATCCGGAGGAGGAAAGACCGAATGGAAAAGACTAAAAAGCTCAGGGATGACTGTCTGGAGATAATCCGTTACAGCCTGGAGAAAAACCTTCCGGACCGATCGACTAGAGAAACCCTTCAATCGATGGACCTGAAGGGCCCCATCGTCTGCCTGGCTGTGGGCAAGGCGGCCTGGACCATGGCCAAGGCCGCCTCTGAGGTGCTCGGAGACAGGATCTCCAGGGGCTTGATCGTGACGAAATACGGCCACTCCGGAGGAGACGTCGCAGGAATGCGTATAATCGAGAGCGGCCATCCCGTTCCGGACGGGAAAAGCCTGGAGGCCGGTAAAGCCGCACTGGACCTGGCCTCCTCCACGACGAAAAAGGACCGTCTATTAGTGCTCCTGTCCGGAGGAGGATCCTCTCTGATGGAGCTGCCTCTCGAAGGGGTCTCCCTGAGGGACATGGCAGAGATCACCGATTCTCTTCTGTCCTCCGGAGCTCCAATAGAGGAGATCAACAAAATAAGGAAGAGGCTTTCGCAGGTCAAGGCGGGAAGACTGGCTCTGGCGGCCTCCCCCTCCCCTGTAACCAACCTGGTACTGTCCGACGTGCTTGGAAACGACCTCGGTTCGGTGGCCTCCGGTCCTACAGTCCTGGACGACGGAACAGCGGAGGAGACCATGGAGATAGCCGTAAAATACGGAATTAGGCTATCCCGGGCGGCGAAAGAAGCTCTGAAAACGGAGACGCCCAAGCCCCTCGAAAAGATCGAGACCATAATTTTGGGAGACGTCTCCCGCCTCTGCTCCGCCGCGGCGGAAAAAGCGGATCAGCTGGGATACGAGACTGAAATCCTGGCGGAGGACCTGAACTGCGAGGCTCGACAGGCTGGCAGCTTTCTGGCAGCTATCGCCAGGAAAAGAGGCAGAGATAAACCCAGGGCCTTGATTCTCGGAGGGGAAACGGTGGTTCATCTCAAAGGAGAGGGCAAAGGCGGCAGGAATCAGGAGCTGGCCCTGTCGGCCGCCGTAGGGATGGATGAAGTCGAGAACGCCGTGGTGGCATCGGTAGGATCCGACGGGACCGACGGACCTACCGATGCGGCAGGGGGAATGGTTGACGGAGACTCGATCTCCAGAATGAGGGCCTCTGGAATAGATCCGATCGCCCTCCTGGAGGACAACGATAGCTACCGAGCACTGAAGGCATCGGAGGACCTGATAATAACCGGCCCCACCGGCACAAACGTGAACGATCTGATCCTACTCTTAAAACGATAACGGCGAAGGGCTCGGGATTTTTCCCGAGCCCTTGATTTTATCTGTTATTCTTCTTCCGTCTCAGACTGCCTTCTTGCTATTACCTTCTTGGAGATCTCCTCCGGGACCGGGTCGTAGTGGGAATATGACATGGTGAAGTTCCCTCTGCCGGACGTCATGGACCGAAGCTGAATGGCGTACTGGAACATCTCCGCCAGGGGCACCTGGGCCTTCACTATCTGAAGCCGTCCCATAGAGTCGACTCCCATGATACGCCCTCTCCTGGTGTTCATGTCTCCCATAACGTCTCCAAGATAGTCATCCGCAACAGTCACCTCGACGTTCATGACCGGCTCGAGAAGGACCGGATTTGCCTCGGATATCCCTTTCTTGAAGGCCAGATGTGCAGCGGTTTTGAAGGCCATTTCCGAGCTGTCCACGTCGTGATATGAGCCGAACACCAAGGTGGCCTTGAAATCGACGGTACGGAATCCCGCCAGGACTCCCTTGTCGAGAGCTTCCTTGAGCCCCTTCTCCACCGCCGGAATATACTGTTTGGGGACGGCCCCTCCGACGATCTTGTCCTCGAAGACGAATCCCTCTCCGGTCGGAAGGGGGGAGAACTCTATGTGAACGTCCCCATACTGACCGTGACCGCCGGTCTGCTTCTTGTGTTTTCCCTGAGCCTTGGCTGTCTTCCTGATGGTCTCTCTATATGGAACCTCAGGAGTCCTGACCTCCAGCTCTACGCCGTAACGCTCCTTTATGCGGGAGAGAACTATGTCCAGATGGAGGTTGCCCATTCCGGACAGGACGTTGTCGCCGGTCTCGGCGTTCTTCTCGAACTTTAGTATAGGATCCTCCTCCAACATCTTGTGCATGGCGGTGGAAAGCTTGTCCTCGTCGGCCCTGCTCTTGGCGTCTACAGCTATGCTGTAGACCGGAAGGGGGAATTTTATCGGAGGGAACACGGCGGTAGCGCCCTTGACCGAAAGGGTGTCTCCTACCCTGGTGCTCTGAAGCTTGGGAATGGCGACGATCATGCCGACGGTAAGTTCCTTTACGTCCTTGCCGTCCTTGCCCTGCATGATCTTGAAACCGCTTATGCGCTCCTCTTCCTGACGGTTTACGTTATATATCATCTGATCGGAGGTCAAGGTTCCCGAGTTCACCCTTATGAAGCTGAGCTTACCCACGTAGGGATCGACCATGACCTTGAAACACAGTGCGGAAAACGGGCCGGAGGGATCGGGGCTCATCTCGACCTCTTCCTCGCCGTCGACGGCCATACGGGACCGGGTCTCCAAGGGGGATGGAAGTTCGTCGGCTATCACCCCGAGAAGCTGCATTATACCGACGTTGGCAGTTGCGGAGCCAGGCAGTATGGGGAATATCTTTCTCTCCGATATGGCCTTTCTGAGAAGGGGCCACATCTCCTCCAGGGGAATCTCCTCTCCGTCGAGATAGCGCATCATCATATCGTCGTCTTCCTCGACGATGTTTTCCACAAGCTGTCCTCTCTGGACGTTCATGGTGTCCTTTAGATCCGCCGGGACCGGGACCTCGTCGAAATCCTTGCTGCCGTCTCCCTTGTAGATATAGGCCTTCTCCCGAAGGACGTCGATAAGGCCCTTGAATTCCGATTCCTGACCTATCGGCAGGAAGAAACTATGGGCTTTTTTGCTGAGTTGCTCTCGGATATCCTCGACCGTTCTCTGATAGTCGGCGTTATCCCTGTCCATCTTGTTGACGAAGAAAGCGACGGGGGTACCGAAGTCCTCGGCAAACTCCCAGGCCTTTCCCGTCTGGACCTCTACTCCGTCCACGGCGCTAACGACCATCAAGGACGAATCGGCCACCCTCATGGCGGACCGCATCTCTCCCAGAAAATCGGCGTAACCGGGAACGTCCATCATGAATATGGTCTTGCCCCCATACTCCACGTTGGCGAGGGCCGTGCTGATGGAGATCTGACGCTTTTGCTCCTCGGATCCGAAGTCGGTTACGGTGTTGCCGTTCTCTACGCTACCTAACCGGTTTATCACGCCGGTGTCGAACAGCATTGCCTCGGTCAGCGAGGTCTTTCCCGCTCCGCCATGTGCGACGATTGCAATCGATCGAATATCTTCTGGCTTGTACCCCATCTTCGTACCTCCTTGAGACTCAGCGTTAGCGCTGGTGACGATTCAGATTCCGATGCTTCGACGACGGTCCAAAAACAGGGACTCCCGATGAAGCGGGTTCCCCCTCCCCACGCCTCGGGAGCAGGGGGAACCGCCACTATTGTACCAGATCAGTAGTCTCTGATCATCGGGGTAATTCGATATCCAGTATCTTGGCGACCTCCCTGGGGTCCGCCTGCCCTCTGGCTTCCTTCATGACCTGTCCCTGAAGGAACTTGCGTTTTTTGTCCTTTTTGTCATCGCAGGAACGGATCACTTCGACTACGTCTCCGTTGGCCTCCAGGACGGATTGGACCAAAGAGGCCAGTCCGTCTCCCGAGAGGTTCCCGGCGGTCACACCGCAGGCATCTATGGCCTCTTTCAGGGAGATCTCCCTGGATACCATGGCGTCGAAGACCTCTTTTGCCGCCGTGGTCGAAAGCTTTTTGCCCTCCACCATCCGCAGCAACTCGACAAGAGCGGCCGGAGACAGAGAGAACTCGGAGATATGCCCTCCCCTTTCGTTCAATACCCGAAGCACCTCTGTCCTGATCCAGTTGGAGGCCCTGGCGGGAGACGCCCCGGCCTTCACACAGGCCTCGAAATACTCGGCCAGGTCCTTTTGCTCCGTAAGTACCGAGATGTCGTCCTGGGGGAGGTCGAAGTCCCTCTCGTATCGGGCCTTCTTCTCCCATGGGAGCTCGGGCAGATCCCTCTCGATGTCCTCTATGTAGCTATCCGAAAGCACCAGAGGAGGAAGATCCGGCTCGGTGAAGTAACGGTAGTCGTTGGACTCCTCCTTGCTCCTGGACGAGCTGGTCTCTCCGGCACTGTCGTCCCAGTTACGGGTCTCCTGATGGATCTCTCCTCCGTCGGAGAGGATAGCGCCCTGACGTCGGATCTCGAACTCCAAAGCCCTCTCCAGAGCTCTGAGGGAGTTCATGTTCTTGACCTCGACCCTGTTGCCCCACCGTCCGTCCGATACCTTGAGGGATATGTTGGCGTCAACCCTCATGGAGCCCTTCTCCATGTCTCCGTCGGAAACGCCGAGGTATCTGACCATCTGACGGAGGGTGGCTACGTATTCCTTGGCCATTCTGGGTGAAGTTATGTCCGGCTCGGATACTATCTCCGCCAGAGGAACGCTGGAACGGTTGTAGTCAACGAAGGACTGGGTGGATCCGACGATACGACCGTCCGAGGCTCCGTGGACCAGCTTTCCTGCGTCCTCCTCGAGATGAAGCCTGGTTATGCCGACTTTATAGGGTTTTCCGTCGTCGCCTGTGACAGTAACCTCTCCCTTCTCCGCCAGAGGAACGTAAAACTCGGAGATCTGGTATGCCTTGGGCAGGTCCGGGTAGAAATAGTTCTTCCTGTCGAAGCGGGTAACCCGGTTTATAGTGCACCCCAAGGCCAGACCGGCTCTGACTCCGAGCTCAACAACTCTCTCGTTCAGAACCGGAAGGGTTCCGGGCTGACCGGTGCAGAGAGGACATATATTGGTGTTGGGCGTCGCTCCTATGTAATCGGTGGAACAGCCGCAGAAAAGCTTTGTCCTGGTGTTCAGCTGTACGTGTATCTCCAGCCCTATGACGGTCGTAAAGGTCAGGGACATCACAGATCACCTCCATCGGCTATTTTGGCCCCGCCGAAACGGCTTTCCATCACCGCAGCGGTGGAGAGAAGCTCCTTTTCGCCCCATCGGGGAGCTATGAACTGGACTCCCAAGGGGAGGCCCTCCTCGGAAAAACCGACATTGATGGATATTCCCGGAAGCCCCGCCATGTTGACCGGTATCGTGAAGACGTCGGCCATGTACATGGCGATCGGATCGTCTATCAACTCACCGACCTTGAAGGCTGGGGTCGGAGAGGGAGGCAGTATTATGGAATCGACCTTTTCGAAGGCCTTGGCAAATTCCTGCTTGATGACCTTTCGCACCTTCTGAGCCTTCAGATAATAGGCGTCGTAGAAACCGGCGCTCAGAACGTAGGTCCCTGTCAGGATACGCCTCTTTACCTCGTCTCCAAAGCCGTCCTTTCTCGTCTTGAGATAAAGCTCCATCAGGCTCTCGGGGTCCTTCGAGGACGATCCGTAACGGACTCCGTCGAAACGGGCCAGGTTGGAGCTGGCCTCGGCGGGAGCCAATATGTAATAGCTGGCCAGGCCGTGATCGATGGCGGTCCCCAATGATATCTCGACCATCTCCGCTCCGGCTTCCTCACAGGCCTTCATCGCTTTGGAGAGGGCATTTTTCATCCTGTCATCGTAATCGTACTCGGCGACCTCCTTGAGATAACCGATCCTCTTCCCCTTCAGATCCCTAGCTGACAGGGCCTGGGAGAAATCGTCCGGAGGAACCGGCTGGCTGGTGGAGTCCATTGGATCGTGAACTCCCAGAACCTCCATCACCAGGGCAACGTCCTCGGCGGTCCTGGCGAAAGGGCCTATCTGATCCAAAGAGGACGCAAAGGCAACCAGACCGTAGCGGCTCGTCCTTCCATAGGTAGGTTTCAGGCCGTAGACTCCACAGAAAGAGGCGGGCTGACGGATGGAACCGCCTGTATCGCTACCCAAGGCGATAGGGGCGTATCCCGCTGCGACCGCGGCAGCGCTTCCTCCGGAACTTCCCCCTGGAACCCTGTCAAGCGCCCAGGGGTTGGAGGTGACGCCGAAGGCCGAGTTCTCGGTGGATCCACCCATGGCGAACTCATCCATGTTGGCCTTGCCCAGAAGGACCGCTCCTGCCTTTAGGAGAAGCCTCACCACCGTGGCGTCGTAGGGAGGAACCCATTCCTCAAGGATCCTGCTGGCACAGGTGGTCTTTACCCCTGCTGTACACATGTTATCCTTCAGTATAACCGGAACCCCTCCGAGAGGACCTAGGTCCTCTCCGGCGGATCTTCGCCCGTCCAATTCCCTGGCTCGGGCGATGGCAGCTTCGGCCGTAACGGTAAGCATGGCATGGATCTCGGGCTCCTTGGACTCTATCCTGGAGAGGCAGGAACGAACGACGTCCTCGGCGGAGAAACGCCCATCTCTGACGCCGAACGCTACCTCCGTCGCCGAAAGTCTGAAAAGCTCCATCACGCATCCCCTCCTATTCTGGGCACCTTTATGAAGTCGCCCTGCCGCGAGGGGGATTGATCCAATATGGCATCCCTGTTCTCCCAGCGAACCGGTTCGTCCTTGCGGAGCTTCAGGGGCTCGGCGTCCTCTACGGTGAAGGGATCAACGTCGGACAGATCCAGCTCCTCCATCTTGCCGAAATAGTCCAGAATCGTGTTGAAGTGCTCCGTCAAAGGTCCGACTTCGTCTTCTCCGACCTCAAGTCGGGCCAGCAACCCCACCTTCTTTACGTCTTCAGGGGTTATTTTCATCGTCTATTCCTCCTTTTCGTTACCGGCAAGGGATTCGACCATCTCGTAGAATCCATCTTCGTCCAAGACGGGGATTCCCAGCGATACGGCCTTATCGAGCTTGCTCCCCGGCGATTCTCCTGCCACCACGTAGCCGGTTTTGCCGCTCACGGAAGATGTGGCCTTGCCTCCCATGGATTTCACCAGTTTCTGAGCTTCCGAACGACTGGCCCTCTTCAGCTCTCCGGTGAAGACGAAGGTCATTCCCGAGAGTGGTTTCCAATCCGGCGACGTCTCAGGCCGCCTCTCCTCCATTCGGACTCCGTGATCCATCAACCTGTCGAGAGTTCGGATGTTTTCTTCGTCGGAGAAAAATGCCTTCAACGAGGCTGCGATGGCGGGACCGATTCCCTCGACAGACCCGAGTTCCTCCGAATCGGCTCGACGGAGGGCCTCCATGGATCCGTAGCGTTCCACCAGAAGCTCGGCAACCCCTTTGCCTACGTGCCTTATACCCAGCCCCGCCAGGAGGGCCGCCAGAGGACGGTCCTTGGATCCCCTTATGGCTGAGATCAGATTGGACGCAGATTTAGGACCCATCCTGTCCAACGAGATTATCTGTTCTTCCTTAAGGTCGTAGAGGTCGGCCAGATCCCTCACAAAACCGGAGCTCACCAGCAGGGAAGCGACCCTCTCTCCGAGACCCCTTATATCCATGCACCCTCTGGAGGCGAAGTGCCTCAGCTCCTCGTTCATCTGGGCGGGACAGGATTTGTTGGGGCACCTCCAGGCGGACTCGTCGGGAAGACGAACCGCCTCGGAGCCGCAGATAGGGCAGTTGCGAGGCATCTCGAAGGGAATCTCCGTTCCGTTACGGGCCTCCGAGTCCACCGACACTATCTCCGGTATTATCTCGCCGGCCTTTCGGACCTTGACCCTGTCTCCTATCCTGACGTCTTTCCTGCGTATCTCGTCCTCGTTATGCAGACTGGCACGACGGACAACGCTGCCGGCCAGTTGAACCGGTTCCAGTATGGCCACCGGGGTCATGGCACCGGTTCTGCCCACCGATATCTCTATTTCCTTCAGGACAGTTGTCTTCTCCTCCGGAGGATATTTATAGGCCACGGCCCATCTCGGAGCCCTAGCCGTCCGACCGAGCCTGTCCCACTGCTCCACGGGGTCGGCCTTCACCACCACCCCGTCGGTGACGTAGGAAAGAGAAAAACGCTCTTCCTGCCACCGGGCCACGAATGCCTCCACCTCATCCAGATCGGAACAGAGTTTCCATGCGTCCTGGACCGGCAGGCCCGCTTTTTTCAACCAAGACAAGAGACCGGACTGTGAATTTATGCCTCTCTCCTCCGGAGATACCACGGCATAGACGAACAGATCGAGCCGTCTTGCCGCCGCCACCCTAGGATCAAGCTGTCTCAGACTACCGGCAGCGGCGTTTCTGGGATTGGCGAAAAGGGGATCCCCCTTCTCCTCCCTCCGTTCGTTCAACCCGGCGAAGCTGTTCTTCGCCATGTAGACCTCGCCTCTGACCTCCAGCCTTCCCGGCACGTCGATGTTCAGCCGAAGAGGCAGCGATCTCACCGTCAATAGGTTGGACGTGACGTCCTCCCCGACGGAACCGTCCCCTCTGGTGGCCCCTCCTACGAATACCCCGTCCTCGTAGATCAGAGATACCGCCAGTCCATCTATCTTAAGCTCACATACCCAGGGAAAGGAACTTACGGGGCCGGTCGCCCTGGCGAGGAAAGATCGAAGCTCCGAGACGTCGAAGACGTCGTCCAGGCTCAACATGGGATGGGAGTGCTCCACCTTGAGGAAGCCGTCCAGAGGACGGCCTCCTACTCGGCGGGAGGGAGAATCGTCTGAGACGAGGGCCGGGTGCTCTCTCTCCAGCTCCAGAAGCTCCCTCATCATGCGGTCGTAAGAGCTGTCGTCGATCTCAGGGCTGTCCAGCACGTAATACAGACGCTCGTGTCTGGCTATCTCTTTCTTGAGGCTTTCGTACCGCCTCAGGATATCCCGAGAGACCATAAAGCTATCAGGCCTTGGGCTTCATCGTAGGGAACAGGATGACGTCCCTTATGGATCTGCTGTCCGTCAGGAACATGATCAGCCTGTCTATTCCTATCCCCAGTCCTCCCGTCGGAGGAAGCCCCTGTTCCAGGGCGTTGACGAAGTCCTCGTCGAAGGGATGGCCCTCCTCGTCTCCTGCCGCCTTCAACTTGGCCTGATCCTCGAAGCGGGCCCTCTGATCTATGGGGTCGTTGAGCTCGCTGAACCCGTTGGCAACCTCGCTGCCGCACACGAACAGTTCGAAACGATGGGTGTAGTCCGGCTTCTCCGGGTTCCTCTTGGACAGAGGGGATATCTCGGTGGGATGGCCCATGACGAAGGTGGGCTGTACGAGATGTTCCTCCACGAACTCCTCCACCATCATGGTGAGAACCTTGAAGCGACTCTCATCGCCCTCCAGCGCCAGCCCCTGGCCCTCGGCTATCCTGCGGGCCTCGTTATCGTCGTCTATGCCGTCGAAGTCCACACCGCAATGCTCCTTGACCAACTCCACCATGGTGGCCCTGCGGAAGGGTTTGCCAAGATCCAACTCGGTTCCCTGCCAGGTGACCGTGGTGCTGCCTGTCGCGTCGAGAGCCGCCTTTCTAGCTATCTCCTCTGTGAGATCCATCATGTCGACGTAGTCGCAGTAGGGCCAGTAGACCTCCATGGCGGTGAACTCGGGGTTGTGCATGGCGTCCATACCCTCGTTGCGGAAGTTCTTGCCCATCTCATAGACTCGGCCCATCATCCCCACGACCAGTCTCTTCAGGTGAAGCTCCGTGGCTATACGAAGGTACATATCCAGATCCAGAGCGTTGTGGTGGGTCACGAAGGGCCTGGCGTTCGCCCCTCCCGCCAGGTAGGAGAGCATCGGAGTCTCCACCTCCAGGGTGCCGTGATCCTCGAGGGTCTTTCTAACCGACGATATTATCCTCGCCCTCTGACGGAAAACGTCCCTGACCTCGGGATTCACCATCAGGTCGACGTACCTCTTGCGGTAACGGACCTCAGTATCGGTAAGACCGTGCCACTTCTCCGGCAGGGGCCTCAATGCCTTGCTGAGAAGCACGCACCGAGTTACCGCTATGGTAAGCTCCCCTCTCCTGGTACGGAAGGGATGTCCCTCTACACCGATGATATCCCCGGCATCTATCCATTTCTTGAAGAACCGGTAGGGATCCTCTCCCATGGAATCCAGACGGAAATAGAGCTGCATGGACCCCGTCTCGTCCTGCATGTTGGCGAAAGAGGCCTTTCCCTGTTTTCTGACTGTCATAAGACGGCCCGCCACCGAAAGGGAGATATCCTCTCGGGACTCGTCGACGGCGATATCGTCGTGGTCTTTACGGACCTCGGCCAGGGTCTGCTCGACTTCCCAGCTCTCGTTGACGTAGGGATCGTATCCCTCTTCCTCCCTCAACCTTCTCAGCTTGTCCATCCTCTGGCTGAGTATCTCCTCCTCGGGAGTCAAGGATCCCCGTTCCATATCACTCATCTTTTATTCCCCTTTCGAAAAAATGCCTCCAGTCCCTGATATGGACGCACATGGTGCCCCAATCGGACGCGGACGCTATAGCCCTTCTGTAGGAGGAACAACCGGGTACACCCCGGAAGACCCCCGACATCAATCTTTTCAACAAGACCATGGCCACCCTCTCTCCGTGGAAGTTCGACAGATCTTCCGCAAGATCGGAAAACAAAGCCGCTCTCGTCTCGATAGACGGCGGATCGTCGTAGACCGGATCTCCGATATTATAGCCTAAGTGAGAGAGGATTCGTGGCAACACGAAGGGATCGGTCACGCCTCCTCTGGCTAGAAACACCGAGACACAGCCTCCAGACAGAGCCTTCGACACGTCCTCGGGACCGGAGATATCTCCAGATGCGGATATCACCCCTGGCAGAGCTCGGGCTACCCGACAGACCTCGTCGAAATCGGAGGTACCCTCGTATCTCTGAGAAGCGGTCCTGCCATGGACCCCTACGTTAGCCGCACCTGCCTCCACCAAAGCCGACGCGAACTCCAGCGTATCCGGTCCCGATCCATCCGGCACTATCTTTCTTATCTTGGGCCATACGGGAAGACCCAGGCGCCCCAGACATCGAACCATATCGACCGCCAGGTCCAATCGACTCAAGAGCCTGGCTCCGGCCCCCTTCTTGAGGACCTTAGGCATTGGGCAGGCCATGTTTATCCCCAGGGCATCGAACGGAACTCCCAAGGACAGGGCGATCTCCGCACCTCGCATGAGGGTGTCCGAGTCCCCTGCGAAAAGCTGGAGGACCAGAGGCCCCTCCCCGGGAGCCCTGAAAAGCATTTCCGTCGTCTTCCTGTTCTTCCTCGTAAGTCCGGCACAGCTGACCATCTCGGTGTGAGCCAACCCCGCTCCGAGCCGCCAGAACATCCTTCTAACCGCCGGAAGGGTGACGCCTGCCATAGGAGCCATCATTATCGGATTGGACAGCTCCAGCCCTCCTACGAGAACAGAGGGACCCACCATACCAGGCCTAAGTGAGCCTGTCATATATCAACCTCAATCCCTCCAGGGTCAGCCAGGGTTCCAGGGAGGATATCGTCTCCGAGACCGATGCGACCGTCGCAGAATGTCCTCCGGTGGCGACCACGGGGCTCTCCCTTCCGATCTGCTTCCATATCCTGCGGACCAGAGCATCCACCGAACCGGCGGTACCGTAGACGACGCCGGACTGAATGGCCCACCTGGTGTTTTTTCCTATTACCGATCCAGGGGCCTCCAGCGCCACCTGCGGCAGTTTGGAGGTCTTGCCGAAAAGGGCGTCCATGCTGGTGACCAACCCGGGCGATATCGTGCCTCCAAGATAGGCTCCGTCTTCGGATATGACGTCCAGAGTTATGGCGGTTCCGAAATCCACCACTATCAGAGGCGCCCCGTATTTGGATATTCCCGCCACCGAGTTGACCAATCTGTCGGCCCCTACCTCCCAGCGGTTTTCGTACGCTATGGGAAGTCCTATATCGAGATCGGCGTTGACCCTTATACAGTGAACCCCTATATAGGACTCGACCGCCTCCGCTATTATGAGGTCCAAAGAGGGGACCACGCTGGACATGGCGGCCCCGGTTATATCCGACGGAGAGATGGACGAAAGCGTCAGCAGGTTCAGCAGGAGGATCCCCACCTCGTCGGAAGTCTTCCTCTCGGACACCAATCGCCAATGTCGGATCAGACGGTCTCCCTCGAATACTCCTATAACGGTCGTCGTGTTCCCTACGTCAATGACCAAGATCATGGCCTGCACTCTCCTTTCATAAAAAATCCATCAACAATTTCTCGAGAGATACGAGGACCAGCAAAAGGACCCCGCCTCTGTAGACAGGTATTCTGAATCTAAGGATCATCACTATCGTCACCACCCCGACTGCCAAAGCCGGAAACCATGGATTCCAACCTACGGAGACGAAGGGGATAGAGTCCGCTCCCAGAGCCCAAAGCTTGAAGGCCCCCTCGGAAATCAGAGTACATATATCTCCTCCCGGAAGACCGAGAAGGGAGGGAAGCGAGCAGAACACCGCCAGGGGAAGCAGCACCCCGAAAACAGGCAGAGCTACGAGATTGAGGATCAGACCGTTAGCCGATACCGATCCGAAGGCCCCCGCTATCATAGGAGCCGTTACGACCCATAGGAGAGGGCTCATAGCCAGTGCCTTCTTCCAGGTGGAGACTCCCTTGGTCGAAGCCATGGCCGTCACCACCAGAGCACAGGAGACCGACAGTCGCCACCCCAGATCCCAGAACCACCAGGGACGCCAGGCCAATAGAGCTATAGCGGCCAAAGCCACCGAGTTGACCCCGGAGGAAGGTCGTCCGATCGCAGGTCCCAAGGTCGCCAGCTGTATCATCAGGGCGGCCCTGACCGAGCTAGCCGCCCCGCCTGCCAGAAGGACATAGAGCCACACGACGGCGGAGACGAATAACCAGGCCAGGCGGAACCGTCTGAAAGCCACCCAGGCCAAAGCGGCCACCACCCCTACGTGAAAACCGGAGACCGCCAGGAGATGGGCCGTTCCCCATCTCCTGTGAGACCTTTCCAGGTCGGGGTCCTTCCCTCCCAGCAACGAAGCCAGGAGATAACCTCTAGTGAGAGGAGGCAATCTGAGAAGTATCCGTCTCCTGAGGTTCGATCTCAGGGATCCCAATGAGAAAGTCCGGCCCCTGTCTATCGACTTCCCGACTATCAGTTCTCCCGAAACTCCCCTGGCCAGCCAGTAGAGCCTCTCGTCGAAACCTCCCTTATCTCTCGCCCCTCTCAGAGGAACGACCTCCCCGGACAGATCCAACTCGGTCCCCTCGAGATGGGAACGGATCGCGGGGACCTTGGCGACGAAACGCCCCTCCGAGGTATCTATCACCATGGCCCTGCCCGTGCCCCAGCTACGCTCGGCCACGACGATACCGGTCGTGTCTATAGTACCGGATAGATAATTTTCATCCAGCCTTACGGAACAATAAAAGGCGACGACGAAGGATATCGTCGTCACCAGGGCCGCCATGACGTAACGTCTTCTGTCCCATTTAACCGACAGGACCATCAGAGATCCCAGAGTGAAAAGTGCGGCTGTCGCTCCCATGACGGGGGGAGGAAGCCTTGAAGACCAAGGGAGGAACAGACAAAGCGACAGCAATACGGGGACGGCCGGAGCCTCCGCCAGGAGATCCATCTAACGCACCGTGACCAGAGCCCTGACGGTCTCCAGCTTTTTAGGACCTATGCCTTTCACCTTGGTTAGCTCATCCACCGAACGAAATGGACCAATCTTTTCCCTGTAGGACAGGATCGCCGCAGCGGTTTTAGGCCCTATTCCGGGAAGGGTCTGCAACTCCTCCAAAGAAGCGGAGTTGAGGTTCACCGCTCCGGAACGTGCCGAAGCGGAACCGGAGGAAGTTCCGGCATAGGACAGAGCCGTAACCGAAGACGAACTTCCGGAACGGCCGGTATCGATCGGAGCCCTCACGGCCTTCGATCGAAGAGGGACGTGTACGTGGGCACCGTCGGCCAGTGGAGCGGCCAGGTTAACCGCGACGTCGTCGGCCCCCGAGGTCATACCTCCGGCGGACTCCACCAGGTGGTACACCCTGCTACCGCTGGGAAGGTGATATACCCCGGGAGATTCGACCGCCCCGGTCACGTAGACCACCCAGATCTCGGGACCTTTCCTGGGAGCTGGGTCGTCCTCGACCCTGGGAGCCTCCTTCACGGACAGAGCCGGTCCCGCCTTGGATGTGGGTTCGGACATACCTTCCCAGCGTCCCGAAAAAGAGCGGATCATAAGCCCGGCGCCGCCGAAACACACCAGTCCCAACAGGATCAATCCTATGTGGAGAATCCGGTTCTTCCCCTTCATATTAAGACCTCCCGAAATCTATGATAGCCCCTCCACCTCTGATATCTCGCCGTGAAGACACCAGTTCTCCGCCCTGACTATTTTCACATCGGCGAAACGGCCAGCCCACGAGGGCTCCCCGGGACATATGACCACCTTATCTGTCATGGTCCTTCCCTGCACGAGCCCATCGCCCTTGGGTGCCGGGCCGTCTATAAGTATACGGTAACGTCGCCCCACCGTGGCCTCGTTTATCTCCATGGCGATGGACGACTGGAGCCGATTTATCTCGGAAAGCCGCCGGAACTTCTCCTCTTCCGGCAGCTGATCCTCCATTTTCGCCGCCGGGGTACCAGCCCTGGGGGAATAGGCAGCGGTATGGACCAAGTCGAAACGGAATTGCCTCACCGCTTCCATCGAGGCCATAAAATCCTCCTCCGTCTCTCCGGGGAAACCGACTATGAGATCCGACGTAAGGCCGACCTCCGGCAGTCCCTCCCTTATGATCCTCACCGTCTCGGTGTATTCGGCAAGAGAGTAGTGCCTGTTCATACTCTTCAAAATCCTGTCGCTTCCCGACTGTATGGGAAGGTTTATCCCCGGACATATTTTAGGATAGTCGGCCATGACGGACACCACATCGGCGGTCAGATCCTTGGGATAGGAGGTCATGAACCTTACCAGGTCCACGCCGTCGGTCTCGGCCACGTCCCTGAGGAGGTCGGCGAAACGGTAGGGCCTGTCGAAATCGGCACCGTAGGTATCCACGTTCTGCCCCAACAGGGAGATCTCCCTGACGCCGTCGTCCACCAATGCACGTATCTCCTCCAGTATCTCCCCGCTGTCTCGGGACATGAAACGTCCTCTGACGTAGGGAACGATACAGTAAGTGCAGAAATAATCGCAACCGTGAGCTATGGTAACGTAGGCCTTCCAGGGATTGTCCCGCTTTATCGGAACCACGTCGAGATCGTTGAACTCCCTGGCGTTGGCGTCCAGGAGGTCCACCCTCTCACCGGAGACAGCCCTGATCAATCCGTCCGGGATGAAACCGATGCTTCTGGGACCGGCTATCATCCTTATCCAAGGGAAACGCTTCATCATGTCCCTTCCGACGTTTTGAGCCATACATCCAACGAGACACACGATCGGAGCTTTTTTGCCCTCCCAACCGGGACGGTATCTTCCCATCTCGCTCCATATCTTGTGCTCCGCCTTATCCCTTATGCTGCAGCCCACGTAGACCACGACGTCGGCATCTGTCTCGGGAACCTCCCTCCACCCCTTGAGGATCATTGCGGTCCTTATCTTGTCCCCGTCGTACACGTTCATCTGACACCCATACACCTTTATGCAAAAGCCAAACACTAGATCTCCTCCAATTGTGGGCGAAAAACTGTCGCCCCGACATCGCCCAGCCAGAGTATATTACCCCAAAAACGAGCACTAAAAAAGGAGGGCCCGAGCCCTCCTCTAGAACCTGTCGATTTTGAAGTCCATAAACCCTAGTCTATTCCCCATTTATCCTTGAGTTCCTGGAAGGCGGGACCGGAAAGCACCTCTCCGAGAGCTGCGTTGACGTTCTTCTTCAGCTCCGGATCCTCCAGACTCATGGCCAGAGCCATGCCGGTCTGAGAGATGGGATGGAAGAAGGCTATCTTGAGCGTGTCGGTGTAGTCCTTGTTGTTCTTCAGGTTTTCTTTAGTCACCGTACCGTCCACGCAGGCGACGTCTACCCTGCCGAGGAGGACCTCTCTGAAAGCGTCGTCGGTCTTCTGGTATCTCTTCACCTCGAGCCCCTTCCGTTTAGACACGAAGGCGTCCTGGATGGTCCCGAGCTGCACCGATACCTTTTTCCCGTCCAGATCGTCCAGGGAGGCTATATCGGTCCTGTCCTCTTTCACGGTGAAGGCGTCGGGGGTCGTGTAGTACACGTCGGAGAAGGCCACTCTCTTGGCCCTCTCGGGGGTAGCGCTCATTCCGGCCGCTATCATGTCTATCTTGCCGGTGAGAAGGGACGGTATGAGGGCATCGAAAGCCATGTCCACTATCTCGACCTTCTTGCCCATCTTGTCGGCGATCGTATTTATCAGATCGATGTCGAAACCGACTATCTTGTTTTCCTCGTTCCTGAACTCGAAGGGTTTAAAGGTAGACTCGGTTCCCACCAGAAGGGTATCCTTGTCCATGGCTGAGGCGGCTAAAACCGCCGACGACATAGCGAAGAAAGACAGAACTGCCATACATAGGACCAATGCTTTTTTCATGATCTACACCTCCAAAGGTTTTAAACTCCACTTTACACACAGCCGCTTTAAAAAACCTCATGATATTATAGATCACGATAAAATCCTGTCAAGCCCATGGCGAAAATGTGAACGATCGTTCCCAAAAAGAGAAGGAGCCCATAGGACTCCTTCCAGATAATATTTCATCAAACAATTTCAGGGCCGGATCTAGGCCTCCTCGAACATATCCTTGCCGACGCCGCATTCGGGACAGACCCAATCGTCGGGGATGTCCTCAAACGCCGTTCCCGGAGCGATTCCGCTGTCGGGGTCGCCTACGGCAGGATCGTATTCCCAGCCACAAACGGTGCAAACGTATTTTTTCATCCCTATATATCCCCCTTTATATTGGTTTACGTCCCCTAGGACGTATTCTAACCGGATTATACACTACCGAGGCGGCGGGGCAAAATCTCACAGAGGAAGTATCCTGAAATCCTGAGGCAGATCGCAGGAAAGACGACGATGTCCGTCCTCGGTCACAAGGTAGTCGTCCTCCAGCCTCAGACCGCCTCTTTCAGGGATGTACACTCCGGGCTCCACGGTCACCACGTCTCCGGGAGATAGGATCTCGGCCGACCTGGGAGACAGTCGAGGCGATTCGTGTATCTCGACCCCGAGTCCGTGCCCCAGACCATGACCGAAGAAGTCTCCGTAACCGGCCCTATCTATAATGGAACGGGCCACAAAGTCGACCTCTCTGCCGGTCTTTCCCGGGGCTATGGCCTCCGCTCCCGCTCTGTGGGCCTCCTCCAGAAGAGAGTGGATCTCGAGAAACTCCGGATCCGACACCTCTCCAAGGGAAAAATTCCTGGTGAGATCCGACATATAACCGCCGTAGGCCGCTCCGAAATCGACAGTGACCCACTCGCCTTTGGCGAGCTTCTTGTCCGACGCGGTGCCGTGAGGCAGAGCGCTTCTTGCCCCGGAGGCCACTATGAAACGGTGATCGGGCCACCCTCCCTCGCCGCCTAAGGACACGATATGACCTTCCAGACACTTGGAGAACTCCAGCTCGGTCATACCTACAGAGACGTCCTTCAGGGCTCTTTCGTAGGCATCCGACGCTATTCGACAAGCCTTCACTATCGTGGAGATCTCCAGGTCGTCCTTGGTTCTTCGGATGGCCGGAATCATTCCGTCCGTATCCTCCCAGATAACGGAAAAGCTGGACAGCCTACGATAAGTTCCGTAGCTCAGGGTCTCTCCCTCGAAACCGCAACGACGGACCGAGTGTCTCCGAAGCATTTCCTCGATCATGTCGAATATGGTCTGTTGTTTGCTCTGGACCAGCACCCTAAAGGGGGTCTGTTCCGCCGCCTGGGACACATAACGACTGTCGGTGGACAACACGGCGTCGTCATCGGTTATGAGAACCGCCGCGGAGCTTCCTCTAAAGCCGGAGAGATAGAACACGTTTTCCCAGCCGTACCTTTCGACGTCGGTGAGCAAGACCCCGTCCAGCCCCCTGACGGCCATCTCCTTACGAAGACGGCCGACCCTGTTCCACAGATGATCGAATTTCGACATTCAGATGCGCCTCCCGGCCATGCCTAAAACTCTCCACAGCTCTTCCTCCGTGGAGATCTCCAGATTTCCCTTTCCATCGGTTATCTTGCCCACCAGACTCCCCGCTATACCGCAGGATTCCAGGATACGGAGCGACTCCTCCACGTTTTCGTCAGAGACCACAGCCAGGAGGACCCCGGAGGATATAAGCTTCAGGGGATCGAAACCTATTTCCTCCGAAGCCCTGACGGTCAAGGGGTGCAAGGGCAGATTCTCCCTGTACAGGTCCACCCCGGTACGACCGAGTCTGGACAGTTCCGAGAGTCCTCCCAGGAATCCACCCTCGGTGGGGTCGTGCATGTATTTGGCCAGATGCCTGATCTTACGTGCCTCTGGCACCACCGATATTTCGTCCAGCCAGGATCGAATCGAGGTGATCTCATCCCGGGACATGAAGGAAAGCAGGTCGGGCCTATCGTTGGCCAGTATGGCCATACCCTCCAGTCCTATGTGCTTGGTGGCTATTATGCCGTCTCCCGGGGCAAGATCGGTAGAGCTGTAGCGGTAGGAGGTGGTCCCTATCATGGTACCCATCACTACCGGTTTTTCGTAACGATCGGTCATCTCCGTATGACCTCCGACCACGGCCACTCCTATCTCACGGCAGACCTGATCTATCTCCGCCATGGTCTTCTCGGCGAAGGCCCTTCCCATCGAGACCGGAACTATGAGGGTCACCACCAGATAGGCGGGATCCCCTCCCTTACAGGCTATGTCGTTGGCGTTTACGTGGACCAAATACCGTCCGGCTCCCTCCTCCGCCCCAACTATGGGATCGGACGATACGGTCAGAAGGGCTCCCTCGGGCCACTCTATAAGGGCGGCGTCCTCTCCGATACCGGGACCGACTATGACCTCAGGTCTGGGAGCTCCGCAGTATCTCAATATCTGATTCTCCAGCTCCGCCGGAGGCAGTTTTCCAACCTGGTATTCCCTATCGGTCATGCTACTCATCTCGATTCCTCATGCTGTATATGCATCCGCAGTAATTCTGGCGATAGACCCCGAGACGACGGCTCTCTCTCACGGACCGTAGGAACCCGTCTCTCTTGCGCCATACCCGGTCCTCCCAGAGAAGGCCCAATCTATCCGCCTCTTCTCTGCCGATGGAGTTTATTAACTCGGGGTCCTTGTGGGGGCTTATGGTCAAGGTGGTTGTCAGTCGATCGATTCCGAGCTCAGATGCGGCCTCGGCTGCCGCCTTTAGCTGAACCCTGAAACAGACGGAACAACGCCGTCCCCCCTCAGGCTCACCCTCCAGCCCCCTCACCGCCTCGAACCAGGGATCGGTCAGATACCGACAGGGAGCCAGATTTCCGGAGTTACTCCTGGCAACGGCCTCGACCGCCTCTAACCTTCGGGTATATTCGCCTGCCGGATGGATGTTGCCACCGTAGAAGAAGCCGGTGACGTCGAACCCCTCCAAGGCCAGCTCCGGCCAGGGAACGGTGGCGTCCGGACCGCAGCATATATGGAGAAGAATTCTTTTGGCATCACCAGTACTCATCGGGAGCCACCCCCGCCTTCAAGGTTGAGGCAAACACCATGAACCCGGTATGGGCGACCATGGAATCTTCCGGACGAAGCCTCTTGGGATTGGTTTTCCAGTTTCTCTGAGAGGTCTCGGTAACGACCAGATCGGCACATCCCGCCTCCCTAAGGCTTTCCAGCACCATCTCCACCTGGTTGACCGTGGGGACCAAGACGGCAAGCCGACCTCCAGAAGCCAGGGCAGACACGGCGGAGTCCACGATCTTCCAGGGACAACGCACGTCCAGGAACAGAGCGTCCAGATCCCTTTCTTGGAAACCCGTCTCCTCCACGTCGGCGACCCTGAAGAGGACCCTATCGTCCACCCCCCAGCGTCTACAGTTATCCATGGCGACCTTCTGATGATCCTCCCGAACGTCGTAGCTGTAGACCCTGCCCTCGGCCCCCACGAAATGGGCGAAAAATACCGTCATGCCTCCGGAGCCGGAGCCACATTCCAACACGGAGGCTCCGGGCCGGATGTCCAACGAGGTGATCAGAACTCCGGCGTCCTTCGGATAGACCACCTGGGTGACCCTGTGTATCTTTCGGCAGAAATCGGAGACGGTAGGCCTCACTACGAAGAACCTCTCTCCCTTCGTAGAGAGGACCTCGCCTCCGAAACCTGCGGCTAGTACGTCGTCGTGACGGACGGCCCCCATCCTGCTCCCCAGAGACCCCCCTTTGGCGAGACGGATCAGAAAAGAGTCTCCTTTTTTGTTAGAGGCCCAGAGCCTGACGTAGTCTCCCTCCTCTATGGGTTTAGCCATTCTATCCCCGAAGGAGTCTCTCCACCTCGGCCACCAGGCCTTCGGAGGAAAGTCCCATTGCCTCGTAAACGTCCGAACTGGGGCCAGAGTCTCCGTAACGTTTGACTCCCATGAAGCTCCAACGTCCGGTCAGGCCGGCCTCGGCCGCTGCGGAAGACCATATCGAGCCCATGCCGGTCCTGGCACAGTGGTCCTCCAGGGCTATCACCTTCCCGGTGGAACAGGCGTCCTTCAGGGCATCCATGTCCACCTCCAGAGGGCAGGACACGGCATAGACCTTGACCTCAATCCCCTTGTCGGACAGACGATCCGCCGCCTCCATAGCCTTCGACGCCATGGCTCCCAGGGCTAGAACGGTACAGTCGTCGCCGTCTCTCAGAAGATGTGCATCGCCGTATCGGAAAGCCTCGCCTCCCCCGAAGAAGGGATTGCCCTTGCCGTCCGACAGGGGGTGCAGAGTGCTGCGTCCCATGGCTAGACACACGTTGCCCCTCTCGGCCAAAGCCCATCTGGTGGCCCGATCCGCCTGGTTGGGGTCGGAGGGCACCACGAGCTTCCATCCGAAGGTATTGGCCAGAAGAGACACGTAGTCTATGCACTGATGGGTCATGCCGTCCTCTCCCACGTCCAGTCCCACATGGGTCAGTGCCAGCTTCAGGTTGCCGTGGTTTATGTCGTTGAGCCTCTGCTGGTTGTAGGCCTCGGCAAGGCCGAAAACCCCAAAATCGGCCCATACGGGGATAACTCCGCAGCAGCTTGCGGCCCCGGCCACGGTGGCGGTGGAGTGCTCCTGTATGCCGCACTGGACGAAGCCATCAGGACAGACCTTGGCGAAAGAGGCCGTCTTGACCGACCCTGCCAGATCGCAGTCGAAAACCAGTATGGGAGTCCGGCCCTCCACGCCACAGTTAAGCGATCCCAGATCGGCCAGGGCATTGCCGAATCCGGAGCGGTTATCCACCTTTTCCTCTATTCCGTAGGTCCTTGGAGACCCGGTATCTACGGACACTGCGGGAACCTCCACCGATCTTCCCCTATAGTGAACCTGGTCGCCCAAAGAGGCGGCCTCGACAAGGATATCGGGCTGACCTAGCTCCTCCATCGCCTGACGGTACAGATCTCCGGTGGCGGCCTTGCCGTGGTAGTCCGGACGGTCCTCCATGAAGGAGACGCCCTTGCCCATCACGGTACTGCACAGGATGACCGCCGGAACGTCCATGCCCTGAGCCTTTTCCATGGCACGGTAGATCGAACGGAAGTCGTGGCCGTCTGCCTTCAATACGGCCCAGCCGTCGGCCTTCCAGAGGTCCTCGACGTTTACCGGCATGACATCCTCTGTCCTGCCGGATATCTGGATATCGTTCATGTCCACCAGAACGGTTATGTCCTTTATGCCGTGGGCCACCGCTATTCGTCTGGCCTCGGCTAGCTGTCCCTTGGGCTGCTCCCCGTCTCCCATGAGGACGTAGACGTGACGGTCGAGCCCCCTCTTCTTAAGGGCCAATCCGTAACCGACGCCGGCGGAGAGTCCCTGTCCGAGGTTGCCGCTGCCCCAGTCGATTCCCGGGATGGCTCTCTCCACGTGTCCCTGAAAGGCGCTGCCGCACCGTCTGAAATCGGCGACAGCCTCTAGGGGGTCCACGAAACCGTTATGGGCCAACACCGCGTAGGCCGCCGGGGAGGTATGTCCGTGACTTATCACCACGTAGTCTCTGTCGGTTCCGTCGCAGTTTTCCGGGGTCAAATCCGCAACGTCGTAGGCCGCCAGGTAGAGCTTCATGCTCGACAGGGATCCCGCCGGATGACCGCTCTTGGCCCTGGCCACCATGGACACTGCCAACCCGGAACACCGTCGTGCGGCCTCCTCCATCTCGTTCAATTTAACGTCGTTCAAGTCGTACTTTACCATTCGTATGAACCCTCCTCGACGCAGCGGCGTCAAACTCTAACCCGAACGCCTCGGTCCGATAGCCAACGACCAGCTCGTTCCCGGTTGTCTCCCTGAAGCACCACTCTGGAATCCTCAACGGAGGATCCGCAGCCCAGGGCTTTTCTCAGCTCTTTGGCCACCGACTTCAGAGAGACATCGTCCAAGCCCAGTCCCTCAACCAGGGTCACCGTCTTTCCCCGTCGACCCTTTCTCTCTATTCTGAGCCCAGCCTTTCTTCCTTTCAGGAAATCCGAGATGTCGGAGGGAGAATCATCTTTGGGTAACTCCTTATCGCCCGAAAGGGAATCATTCTCGAAACGAGCGTCGAATCCCAGAGAGGCAGCGGCCTCGGCAAAGGCATCCTCCCCTGTGGGAAGCTCCTCCGCCAGGGGAACTCTGCGTTTCTTATCCCTGGCCATCAGCCTATATCATAGCCACCGGGAACACACTTTATCGAAAAATCCTCTCCCGGCTCGAACTGGACCGTCATGGACTGGCCTTCCTTCATGGACAACATCCTTTCGTACACAGCAGCAGCAGCCTGAGCTCCCTCCAGATCGCTTGCCCCGGCGGTGTTACGCATCTCCTCTATCAACCTTCTGTCCAACATCTCTATCTATCAATCCCTTCAGTCCAGACGATGCCAACCGATAACGTCGATATCCCTATCGGCACAGATGGATCGTATTTCCTGCTCGTCATCGCAAGGATATTCGCAGGCCAACCCACAGCTCGACGAAAGACTTCTGGGCACCGGAACGACCTTGACGTTGAGGCCCTTTTTGCGAAAAAGCCGCTCGAACATTATAGCCATGCTGGTAACGTCGAAAGTGGCTAAACAGCGTATGACACACACCTCCCAACCTTTATCTAGGTCATGATAACGCCACCCCTGAAGGTAGGCAAGGATCGGGTTGAACAATTCCCTCGCCTGATCTATAATTTCAAAGAATAAGCCCTATAAAGGAGGTAATAAATATCCTCTGATACCGTCGTTTAGTATTTCGTTTCAGCTTTTATCCGTGTCGTTTCTAGGGACAATTCAAGTCGAAAGAAGAGGTGTTCGTCGATATGAAAGGTTTGGACAGGATCCTGTTGTCCAGGATGGGTCCTATCGTAGCGGGAATCGCCGTAGGGGTTCTGGCTCCTCTGTTGGTCCACTGGGGAAATCCGGGCAATATGGGTATATGCGTAGCCTGTTTCGAGAGGGACATAGCCGGTGCCCTAGGACTGCACAGGGCCGGAGTGGTCCAGTATCTCAGACCGGAGATAATGGGGATAATATTGGGAGCCTTCCTCTCCGCCATAGCCTTTGGAGAATACAGACCCAGATCCGGTTCGTCTCCGGTGGTCCGATTCTTCCTGGGGATGTTCGCCATGATAGGGGCCCTGATCTTCCTGGGATGTCCCTGGAGAGGTTATCTCAGACTGGCAGGAGGAGACTGGAACGCCCTGTTTGGGCTGGCCGGTCTTTTCGTAGGCATAGGGATAGGCATATTCTTCCTCTGGAGGGGGTTCAGCCTGGGAAGAAGCCACTCGGAAGAGAGGGGCTCGGGACTGATGATGCCCCTGATGGCCCTTGGGCTTTTGGCTCTTCTCCTGATAGCCCCTAAATTCGGGGCGGAAGGTTCGGGCCCGATATTCTTCTCCGCCAAGGGGCCAGGATCGATGTACGCTCCTTGGGTGGTCTCTATGGCAGTGGGTTTGGCCATAGGGTGGCTGGCCCAGAGAAGCCGATTCTGCACGGTCGGCTCGGTCCGAGACCTTTTCATGCTGAAGGACTCCCACCTGTTCAACGGTATAATAGCCCTCTTGATCGCCGCGGTCGCGACTAACTACGCACTGGGACTGTTCAAACCGGGCTTTGCCGGTCAGCCTGTGGCCCATACGAACGGCCTTTGGAACTTCCTCGGGATGGTTCTGGCCGGTCTGTGTTTCACCCTCGCCGGAGGGTGTCCCGGTAGGCAGCTCATCATGAGTGGAGAGGGAGACGGAGACGCAGCGGTCTTCGTACTGGGCATGATAGCCGGAGCGGGGATAGCCCACAACTTCTCCCTGGCCAGCTCACCTAACGGCATAACCCCCTACGCACCGGGAGCTTGGGTAGTAGGGATGATATTCTGTCTGGCAATCGGCTTTATGATGCGCCAGAAATTGGACTGAGGAGGGATCTCGATATGGCTTCGGAGACTACGGTGGACGCCAGAGGGCTTTCCTGCCCTCAGCCTGTCCTGGAGACAAAAAAGGCCCTGGACAAGGCATCCTCTGACGTAGTGTCCATCCTGGTGGACACGGAGACGGCCAGAAACAACGTCGAGAGGTTCGGTAAGAGCAAGGGATGGTCGGCAACCTGGGAGGAACAAAACGGAGAGTACAAGGTCACGTTCTCCCGTAAATAGGAGATAGAGACCGATAATCGGCGAGGACGGAGGTGTGATTTCCGTCCTCGCCGATCGTTTTACCGTCGGTCCAAAGCGTTTCCCAGATTTTCCAGGGTGCTTTCCTCCCAGGTCAGATCGTGCTGTCCGAACACCGCCGTATATTTGAGGCCGCTTCCGGTCAACACCAGTGCTGCGGACTGGCCTGACTCGACCAGACCGTCTCTGACGGCATCCTTCAAGGCAGCCAAGGAGACCGCCGAGGCAGGCTGCACGAACAAACCCTCCATCGCCAGCTCCCTCTGGGCATCCAGTATGGAATCCTCCGAGACAGCCCGGCAGCTCCATCCGTTCTCTCTGACGAGGCGAAGGACCTCGTTGCCGCTGGGAGGAAAGGGATTCTCTATGGCATGGGCCACTGTGTGGGGAGAGTCAAACCTGCCGACCTTTGGACTTCCCTCCTCGAAGGCCCTTACGACCGGAGAACAGCCGTCGGCCTGAACCGCCATAAGCCTAGGCACCCTGTCTATCAGGCCGGATAGGAAAAATTCCCTGAAACCCCTGGCTATTCCTCTGAAGTTTCCTCCCGCACTCACAGGTATCAACACCCAGTCGGGCACGGTAAAGTTCAACTGTTCGCATATCTCGTAGGCGATGGTCCTCGATCCGGCCACCCGGAATGGGGCATCCGAGTTTATGAAGGCTATATCCCTGTCCTTGGCGAGCCTGAGGCTTTCGTAATAGAGCCTACCGTAGTCTCCATCCACCTTTATTAACCTGGCACCGTACATGGCGATCGGCCCCAATTTCTCCCTGGGAAGACCTCTTCCGACCAAGATGACCGTCTCCAGTCCGGCCTTGGCTCCGTATGCCGCCACGGAGGCGGCCATATTACCGGTGGATACCGTGCCTATCCTGCTGTACCCAGACTCCAAGGCATGTACGACCCCTGCAAGGGTTCCCCTGTCCTTGAAGGACCAGGTCGGATTCGCCCCCTCGTTTTTTCCCAACAAGGAAGAAAGCCCCATTCTTTTTCCAAGTCCGTCGAGCCTTACCAAAGGGGTGAAACCCTCTCCCAAGGAGAGATCGGCCCTTCCGTTTGCGAAAGGGAAAAAGTCCTTGTATCGCTCTATCAGGGTCTCTCCGGGAACCCAGGGGCCCGGTCTGCTCCCGACGATCTCCGGTAGCTCCAGCGGACCGTCACAACCGGGACAACGAAACGCTTTTTCGTCGTCGACCTGCTTGCCACATCCGGTACATACCAAACTAACACCCATAATCCAAGTCCCTCCTAAGCTGTGTATCTATTGCCGCGGCTTTTCGGATGGTAACATCGAGAAGAATCCCGTATGATTATACTGGAAGGGGATGGAGACCCGCATGAAAAGACAGGAAAAAGGGCTGGATGAGCTATCCTACAGGATATTTTTCGAGAGAACCTTCGACCCGATCTCCCTCTACGAGGTGGAGGCGGGGAAGGTTCGATTCATCGATGTGAATCCGGCCTACGAAGAGGTAATGGGGACACCCAAAGAGGACATAGTCGGCAAGACGTTCCTGGAGGTATGGCCCGACGTGGAACCCTGTTGGCACGACATCATCATGAAATGTCTCAATACGGAGGGATCGGTGCACTGCGAAAGCTACTGCGCCTCCATAGGCAAGTACCTGGAGGCCATAGCCTTTCCGATTCTGCCGGATCGGGTATCGGTGATATTCCTGGACCGTACGAGATGGAAAAAATCGGACGAAAAACTGAGGGAAAAACAGAAAGAGCTCCTGGACTACAGGGAGGAGCTCCGTGAATTGGCAGCTCAACTGACATTGTCGGAAGAGAAGACGAGAAGATCCATAGCCGGACAGATACACGATTCTATAGGACACTCTCTAGTGACTCTGCTCCATAAGCTACAGTCCCTCAGGGAAAGAGGCTGCTCCAAAGAGGAGTTAGACAACGCCATAGAATCGGTGGAGACTGTCATAGCCCAGAGCAGGGAACTGATATTCCAGGTGAGCCCCCCAACCCTCTACGATATAGGCCTCAACCCGGCCTTGGAATCTCTGGCAGAACACCTCTTGGCCCCTCAGGGAATAAGCTACGACTTCCAGGGGGGAAACCTCGTACACCAGGCAGACGACAGGATATGCGTCCTCCTATATCAGATGACCAGAGAACTGCTCATAAACGTCATCAAACACGCCAAGGCATCCCACGTATCGATAAGAGTCCACAGAGGCCCGGGAAAGATACAGGTCGTCGTAGAGGACGACGGGATAGGCTTCCCCTCTCCCTTCACCTTCAAATGGGGAAAGCTGGATGGGTTCGGGCTCTTCAGCATCAGGGAGAGACTTCACCCCATAGGGGGATCTATACAGATAATCTCCGAACCAGGCAAGGGAGCCACTGTAGCTATGACGGCACCTCTAAACATGCCGTCTCACGGAGAGAGAGGCGAGCCTCTTGATACCGCTCATAATAGCTGACGATCACGAGCTGTTTCTGGAGGGAGTCAGGGACATACTCTCCAGAGAGGAGGACCTGGACGTGCTGGCTCTGGCCAGGACGGGACAGGAGGCCCTGGAGCTCACGCTACAGCACCATCCCGACGTGGTAGTCATGGACGTCACCATGCCGAAGATGAACGGCATAGAGGCCTCAAGAAGGATAAAGTCCTCCTTGGAAGACGTCAAGATATTGGCCCTCTCAATGCACGCCGACAAGAGGCTCATAGCGGAGATACTGAAGGCGGGAGCATCGGGATACGCCCTCAAGGAGGGCAGCTCGGAGGAGCTGATAAGAGCCATACACATAGTATCCTCCGGAGAGACCTACCTGAGCCCAAAGATAGCTTCCATACTGATGAAGGACTACCTCAAGTTGCTGGACACGGCGATTCCGTCACAAGCCTCGCTGCTGTCCGACAGGGAAAGAGAGGTGCTTTCGCTTCTGGCTAAGGGGTCCAGCACCAAGGAGGTGGCCTCCTCCCTCCACATCAGCAAGAACACTGTGGACACCCACAGGAGAAGGATAATGGAAAAACTGGACTGCGGAAACATAGCCGAACTGACCCGATTCGCCATAAGAGAAGGCCTCATAGACCTGGGATGACAGCTACGTGAGCCTCCGACCACGAAAAACGTGATCGGAGGCTCACGTTTTTCGTTACCTGTGATTCACGGATACCTCGATAGTCCAGACGTGAAACCTAGATCATAATTATAACCGTAACGACGTTACGATAGTTAAAGACATAACTTTTGGTAGCTATAACGAACCGCTCTAAAGTGGTTTGAGGAGGCTCTGACAGGAAGGACATCGTAGAGATCCTGCAGAAGACCGAGGAAAAGGAGAGTCACGTCAATGAGACTTGAGATGGGTAATTTCCACGTGAAAGACATCGTCTTCGGAGACAACACCTCCTACGCCGACGGAGTTCTCACCGTCGACAAGGAGGAGCTGTTGAGCTACGTGAAGGAGGAGGAACCGGGGATCACCACCGCGGATCTCAGGGTAGTCAAGCCCGGAGAGATGGTGCGACTCTGCCCCGTCAAGGAGGCCATTGAGATGAGATGCAAGGTCTCCGGGAAGAGCCAGGGGATATTCCCCGGGGTCACATCTCCCATGGGCCAAGCGGGCCACGGCAGGACCCACGCCCTCAAGGGATGCAGCCTCATAGTAGTAGGAGAGCATATGGGCGGATTCCAGGACGGCGTTATCGACATGGGCGGGAAATACCAGGATCAGACCATCTTCGGAGACATGGTCAACCTCGTCCTAGTAGCGGACACCGACGAGAATTTCGAGAGGTTCGAGCAGCAGAAGAAGAACAAGGCCCTCCGATGGGGTGGGATGAAGCTCGCCGAGTACATCGGTCAGTGCGTCAAGGAGATGGAGCCCGAGGACGTCGAGGTTTTCGACCTTCCGGCCGTGACGGACAGAACCGCCGAGATCGATTCCCTTCCCGGAGTCGTCTACGTCCTTCAGCCTCAGACCCAGATGGAGGCCATGGGATATAACACCCTCATCTACGGCTGGGACGGCAACCACATGCTGCCCACCTTTATGCATCCCAACGAGCTTCTGGACGGCTGCATGATATCCGGCAGCTTCATGCCAACCTCCTCCAAGATCTCCACCTACGAATTCGGAGTAAACCCGGTGGTCAAGAGGCTTATGGCCGAACACGGCAAGACGATCAACTTCCTCGGGGTGATAATGGCGAACCTCAACGTCAAGATGAACGAGAAGGACCGTTGCGCCAAGATGATAGCTCAGATGGCCCACAACCTGGGAGCCACCGGAGCCATAGTAGCCGAGGAAGGCTACGGCAACCCCGACGTCGACTACACCGCCGCCTTGGTAGAACTGGAGAAGATAGGGGTCAAGACCGTCGGCATCTCCGACGAGGCTACCGGTAGAGACGGTGGATCTCAGCCTTTGGTCTCCATGAATCCCATGACCGACGCTTTGGTCTCCACCGGCAACGTATCCCAGGTCTACGACCTAGAACCTATGGAGGTAATAGGCGAGCTGGAGGCTCTTGCCCGAGACGGAAACTCCGGGGGCTGGGAGGGTTGTGTAAAACCCGACGGCTCGACCACCATGGAGAACAACGGTATGTTCTGCTGCAACCATATCAGCGGCTTTTCCAGAAAAACCTGCGCTGAATTTTAAGGGGTGAAGAAGATGGCGCTGAAAGCAATTCACTACATAAACCAGTTTTTTGGTCAGGTCGGAGGCGAGGAAGCCGCCGACTCCAAGCCCAGCTTCCATTCCGAGCTGGTAGGATGCTCCAACATGCTTAACCAGATGATGCCAGACGTAGAGGTTACCCACACCGTCGTCTGCGGTGACAACTACGTGACCGGACACACCGACGAGGCCCTCGGAGAGATCATGTCGTGGCTCGAGAAGCAGGAGTTCGACATATTCTTCGCCGGACCAGCCTTCATGGCAGGAAGATACGGAGTGGGCTGTGGCCTGGTATGCAAGGCCGTCAAGGAGAGATTCGACGTACCGGTCATAACCTCCATGAACGAGGAGAATCCCGGGGTAGAGCAGTTCAAGTCTGAGGCCTACGTCTTCCATGGCGGCAGAAAGGCCACCTTCATGAAGGAAGACATGGGGAAGATGGCCACTTTCGCTGAGAAGATAGCCAAAGGAGAATCTCTCAAGCCCGCCTCGGAGGAAGGCTACTTCCCCAGAGGAGTCCGTTTCGAGATGCCCCATCCGGAGGGCAGGTTGGCCTCTGACCGAGTGGTGGACATGCTCATCAAGAAACTCGGAGGGGAAAGCTTCACCAGCGAACTGGTTATCCCCAAGATGGACAAGATTCCTCCGGCAACGCCTCTCAAGGACCTGAGCAAGGCGACCATCGCCCTGGTGTCCTCCAGCGGAGTCGTCCCGGTGGAGAACCCCGATCGGATACAGTCGGCATCCGCCACCAAGTGGGGAAAATACGACATATCCAAGCTGGATAAACTCCCAGAAGGAGTGTTCAAGACCATCCACGCCGGATTCGACCCCGCCGCCATGTGCGCCGTCCCCGACCGTGGTGTCCCGGTCGACGCCATGAGACACTGGGAGAGCGAGGGTAAATTCGGCAAGCTGTTCGACCACTATTACGTAACTGTAGGAACGGGAACAACCCAGGCCTACGCCGCCAAGTTCGGCAAGGAGATCGCCCAGGAGCTTAAGGATGCCGGGGTCGACGCGGTGGTCCTGACCTCCACCTGAGGCACCTGCACTCGTTGCGGTGCAACGATGGGAAAAGAGATAGAGCGCTCCGGAATCCCGGTCGTGGTAATGTGCAACTTAATCGACGTGGCCAAGACCGTGGGATCCAACAGGATGGTACAGACAGTGTCGGTCCCCTACCCCCTCGGGGACCCGGAGATGAGCCCCGAGGACGAATGGGCCCTGAGGAAACACAGGGTCGGCATCGCTCTGGACTCTCTCACCGACGAGATCCAGGAACCCAAGGTCTACCCGACTAAACTCTGACGAAGCCCCCCTTCCGGGAGAGGGAGGAGCCTTATCCCTCTCCCTTTTGCCTCGCTCCGTGTCGCGAGGGGATTTTTAACAAAAAACGGAAGGAGTAGAGAGAATGAGTGCCAAAAAAGACAACTCTGTCTTCGTCATATCCATGGGGATAACCATGGGAGTCGTTCTTTGGGGCCTGTTTTCCCCCGATAGCTTCGGAGCCTTTGCAGGAGGGCTTTTCAACGTTCTGACCGATAAATTCGGATGGGGTTATCTGCTTTCGATGAACCTGTTCGTCCTGTTCTGCATCTTCATAGCCACCAGTCGTTTCGGAAAGGTCAGGCTCGGTCCGGACGACTCGAGACCGGAATTCAAGACCATGTCGTGGTTTGCCATGCTTTTCTCCGCCGGTATGGGAGTCGGGCTGGTTTTCTACGGAGCGGCGGAACCTATATACCACTTCGGATCGGTTCCTTTCGGGGCTGAGCCCGGATCGGTCCAGGCCGCCAGAGACGCCATCAGGATATCCTTCTTCCACTGGGGGCTACACCCCTGGGCGGGATATTCGGTCATAGCCCTCTCGTTGGCCTTCTTTCAGTTTCGCAAGAACTCGCCCGGACTCATCAGCAGCGTGTTCCTGCCTCTGGTAGGTGAAAAGGGGATAAAAGGCCCCTTCGGCAAAACCGTAGACGTCCTGGCGATCTTCGCCACCCTGGCGGGGATAACCACTTCTCTTGGACTAGGGACCCTTCAGCTTAACAGTGGCCTCAGCCAGGTGTTCGGGATCCCCAAAAGCCTGACGGTACAGATAGCCATAATAGCCATTCTGGCTGTGCTCTACACAGGTTCGGCAGTGATGGGGATCGAAAAAGGCATAAAGAAAGTGGCCGATTTCAATCTACTTATATGCGGCATATTGATGTTTGCCCTGTTCCTGGTGGGACCGACTCTTCCCATAATAGAGTCGCTCATGACAGGAGTTGGAGACTACCTCTCCAACGTCGTCTCCGAGAGCTTCACCATGGCTCCTTACGGAGGAGAGTACAAAGGATTCCTTAGCAGCTGGACCCTGTACTACTGGGCCTGGTGGATCGCCTGGGCTCCCTTCGTGGGATCCTTCGTGGCCAGGATATCCAGAGGTCGTACGATCCGAGAGTTCGTCGCCGGAGTTCTCATCGTCCCGGCCCTCGGAAGCTTCACCTGGTTCGCCATATTCGGAACCTCCGCTCTGAATCTGGAGATAACTAAAAACGTCCAGATCTCCCAGAAAATACTGGCCGATATGTCCACCGGAGTGTTCGAGATGTACGCCAACTACCCCCTTGGAACGGCCATGTCGATGCTAATGGTGGTGCTCATAACCACCTTCTTCGTGACCTCCGCAAACTCGGGAACATTCGTCCTGTCCATGTACTCTACTCACGGAGACCTGAACCCTCCGAAGAACAAGATGGCAATCTGGGGAGTGCTCATGGCCGCTCTAGCGATCGTGCTCCTGATGACCGGAGGACTTCAGAACCTTCAGACCATATCACTGGCAGCCGCTCCCCCGTTCGCCGTCATCATGGTGTTGGCCTGCTACTGCCTCTACAAGGGTCTTTTAAGGGAAGAAAAAGAGGGAAGACTGTAAAAAAAAGCATGTCAGGGGGAGAGCGATCCAGCTCTCCCCCTTTAGAGTGGGTGCCTTCCATTCCATATTGGTGTAGAATCTTGCCGTGTCGCTACACCCAGAGGAATATTCCTCGAAGAGATCTGACAGGAGGTTTTAGAAATGACGGCAGTAAACACCAAGGAATTCTGCAAACTTATGAAACAGGAAGGCACGTTCATAGTGGACGTCAGAGAGGCGGAGCAATACGCAGACGCTCACATAAAGAACGCCTTCAACATACCTTCCGACGAGGTGGTCGAGTGCTCCGAGGACCTTCCCAAGGACGAGAAGATACTGGTCGTATGCGGAGACGGAGAGACCTCCAAGACCATTGCAGAAGAACTCAAGGGAAAGGGCTTCGACGCTTCCTACCTTGAGGGTGGAATCGAGAAGGGCTGGAAGGCATTCAAACTTCCAACCGCCCATTCCTGCGCCACCTGAGGCTAAAGCACAGGTGTCTCCGGTTCGGAGACTTTAAGTTATGAAATCGATCACCATTTTTTGGCGGTCTATACTATAATAGTAGCGCGAAAGACGAGAGGGGTAGGGAGTTCCGACCCCTCTCGTCGTGAGATTAGAGATATATTCAAGGAGGTCGTTTTCTGTCATGTCACGTGTCGCAATCAAAGGATCAGCTTACTGTCTCCAGCACACCCCCGAGCTGGGACTCCACTACGGCAACACTCCCCACGTCGAGCGCCATTCTCACGGCGAGACCGATTACCTCAAGAAGCTCCCTGAGCACGCCCAGAGCTTCGAGCAGGCCAAGGACTACGCCCCCAACATGGCCTACATAGGCACCCTTCCCCTCGAGGACCTGGAGAATCAGGCCAAACCCATGTACGAAAACCGCCTTTCCGGCGCCGACCGCTACGGAAAGTTCGGAGAGATAATGCCCGAGGACGAGTTCATCGGACTAATGGACATATGCGATGTCTTCGACCTCGTATGGATCGAGAAGAACTTCGCCGCATCGGTTAAGGAAAAACTCTCTAACCACAAGTTCATGACCGAATCCATGCTGGCCCGCCTGGAGGAAGGCAAAGACGGAGCGGAGATAGAGGCCGACTGCGACGAGAAGCACGGAGCCCTTCCACTCTATTTCGGCGGTAAGATCGTTGGCTGCGTCAGAAAGGGACACGAGGTCGACGAGAACCTCAGCGCCCATGTCCTTTTGGAGAACATCGCCAGCAAGGCCAGCGCGGTACTATCTCTCCTACACCTTCTGCAGAACACAGGTATGAAGGCCGAGGACGTAGACTTCGTAATAGAGTGCTCCGAAGAGGGAGCCGGAGATATGTGCCAGAGGGCCGGAGGAAACTTCGCCAAGGCCATAGCCGAGATAGTGGGCTGTAAAAACGCCAGCGGATGCGACGTCAGAGGATTCTGTGCCGGACCGGTCAACGCCATGATAGCCGGAGCGTCCCAGGTCGCCGCGGAAGCTCGATCCAACGTGGTCGTCCTCGCCGGAGGAGCGGTTCCCAAACTGTACATGAACAGCAAGGACCACGTTAAGAAGGAGCTTCCCGCCCTGGAGGACTGTCTCGGAAGCTTCGCCGTTTTGATCACCCCCTGCGACGGAGTCAGCCCGGAGATGCGTCTAGACGCCATAGGCAAGCACACAGTCGGAGCAGGAGCCTCTCCTCAGGCCGTAACCCAGGCTCTTACCTGGGAGCCCCTCCAGAAGGTCGGTCTCGACCTGGCCGACGTCGATAAGTTCGGGGCTGAGCTCCACATACCGGAGATCACCCTGCCTGCCGGAGCGGGAGACGTTCCCATGGCAAACATAAAGATGATCGCTGCTCTTGCCGTCATGAAGAAATCCATAGAGAAGGCCGACATGATGAACTTCGTCAAGGAGAAGGGACTCCCCGGATTCGCTCACACCCAGGGACATATCCCTGCCGGAGCGCCCTTCATCGGCCAGGCAGCCGAATGGATAAAAGACGGGAAGATAAAGAGGGCCATGATAATAGGAAAAGGAAGCCTTTTCCTCGCCAGACTGACCAACCTGGCCGACGGAGCGTCCTTCCTGATAGAGACGCCCGCCTCTGCCGATTCCGTGGCGGCGGTGAGCAAGGACGACGTCAAGAACATACTTCTGGAGGCCCTCTCCGAGATCTCCGATTCCCTGACGAAGTAAGCAGGAAGGGGTATAACCTATGTCTGACGTTAAAAAACTGATCGGCGGAGCCCTTTCGGAAATAATCGAGGCGGCCCGCACCGGCGGTCCTAGGGTAAAGGTTGGACTGATGGCTCACGGAAGCGAGCACGGCCCGGAGGAGCTCGCCATAGGCGGAAGGCTGGCTCAGCAGAACAACCAGGGCGTTCAGGTGGTCATGATAGGCCCCAAGGTCGAGGGATACGACGATCTTCAGTGGATAGAGACCGATCCCTGCGACGCCGACATCTCCAAGGCAATGGAAGCCGCCATATCCGACGGAACCATAGCCGGAGCGGTGGCGCTCCACTATCCCTTTCCCATGGGGGTTACCACCATCGGGAGGGTACTGACCCCGGCGAAGGGCAAGGACATGATAGTAGCCTCCTCCACCGGCACGTCCGCCATAAACAGGGTCGAGGCCATGATAAGAAACGCCATCTACGGCATAGCCACGGCCAAGGCCATGGGCAAGACCAACCCTACGGTGGGAATACTGAACGTAGAGGGAGCCCAGCTGGTATTCAAGGCCCTCAACAAGCTCAAGGGAAACGGTTACGACATCACCTTCGGAGAGAGCCTAAGAGCCGACGGAGGATCGGTCCTAAGGGGCAACGACATACTGGCCGGAGCGGTGGACGTCTGCGTATGCGACACCCTCACGGGCAACGTCCTGATGAAGATGTTCTCCTCCTTCAACACAGGAGGATCCTACGAGGCCCTCGGATGGGGTTACGGTCCCTCCGCAGGAGGGGGATGGAGCAAGGTAATATCCATCATCTCCAGGGCATCCGGAGCTCCCGTCATAGCCAACGCGGTAGCATACAACGCGGAGGTCGCCAAGGGAGGACACTCGGAAAAGGTCGCTTCCGAGGTCGCCGCGGCGAAGAAAGCCGGACTCGAGGACATAATAAAGGGCATACTCCCCAAGCCGGAATGCTCCGAGGAAGTAGTAGCGCCTCCGGCAGAGCCTACCGATGAGGAAATCCACGGAGTGGATGTTCTCTCCATAGAGGATGCCGTAAGAGAACTCTGGAAAAACAAGATCTATGCGGAATCGTCCATGGGATGCACCGGACCGGTGGTCAAACTGCCGGGCAAACACATGGAAAAGGCCAAAGAGCTACTCGCACAGGCCGGATACCTGTAAACGCTCCAAAAAAGACAAAAAGGGCCTCCTGAGGAGGCCCTTTTTGTATGGAACCCCCTGTCGATACTGTGATATAGTGACGAAGGCAAGGATCAAAGGAGGGAACTCATATGAAATCGACTACAGATAGGATAAAGGAACTGATCGAGGCCACAAGAGAACGCTGCATGGACCATTACCGCCACATACACCGTCACCCTGAACTCAGCTACCAGGAGGAAAAAACTGCGGCATACATAGCCCAGATACTCGAGAAACTGCCAATGGACGAGATCAAAAAAGGAGTTGGGGGACACGGTCTAACCGCCCTCCTAAAGGGCAACCGTCCCGGACCGGTGGTGGCTCTCAGGGCAGACATAGACGCCTTGAACATTCAGGAGGAGACGGGAGCCCCCTTCGCCTCCGAAAACCCTGGGATCATGCACGCCTGCGGACACGACTCCCACACCGCCATGCTCCTGACCGCGGCGGAAGTGCTCTGCTCCATGAAGGACGATATGGCGGGAGCGGTTAAATTCGTGTTCCAGCCCGCCGAGGAGATGACTCCTCGAGGAGGGGCTCAGGGAATGATAGAGGATGGAGCTCTCGAAAACCCCAAGGTCAACGCAATAATAGGCATTCACGTATGGCCGACCCTGGCGACCGGCACGATGGGAATACAGTCCGGAGCGGTATCGGCCTCGTCCGATCACCTCAAACTGACCGTGACGGGCAAATCCTGCCACGGATCCATGCCCAACCAGGGAGTGGACGCCATAGTCGCAGGATCATCGGTCGTCATGGCGCTACAGACCATAGTCTCCAGAAACGTAAACCCTCACGAGGCGGCTGTCATAACCCTGGGGACTGTCCACGGAGGGGACCGCTATAACATAGTGCCCAGCAGGGTGGACTACGACGGCACGGTGAGATGCTTCAATAAGGAGATTCACGAAAAGCTACCTCAATGGATAGAGAGAACCGCCACCCATGCGGCAAAGGCTATGGGAGCAGAGGTGGAGATCGACTACCAGAAGGGCTACCCCTCCACCATTAATCACCCTGAGATAGTCGAGATATGCAGAAACGCGGCGGGGAAGATCCTCCCCGAAGACGGCGTGCTGCCCCCTCTGCCGGTTCCTCCCGGAGGCGAGGACTTCGCCTTCTATACGTTGAAGACCCCAGCTACCTTCGCCTGGCTCGGATGCCGCCCCGAGGGAGTTTCCCCGGAAGACATGCCGGCACTGCACAACGATAAATTTTTGCCCGACCCGAAGAGCTTTCCCTTGGGGGTAAGCTATCTGGTACAGAGCGCCGTTGACCTCTTGGAGGCGCCTTTGGAGGACATAAAATGACAACGGCTAAAAAAGAGATCCTCTCCCGTATGATCGAAAGGCGCAGGGACTTCCATCGCTATCCGGAGACGGGATGGGCCGAGTTCAGGACGACCGCCGCCGTCGCCACTGTGATGGAATCCCTCGGCTGGGAAATCCAATTCGGAGGAGACTTCATTGACCCAGAAACGGTCATGGGAAGAACCATAGACCCCGAGGCCGAGATGGAACGGGCGATATCTCAGGGAGCCGATCCGTCCATGGTGAAGAGGACCGGAGGATACACCGGCCTGAGCGCGGAGCTGAACACAGGGCGCCCGGGCCCCACCACCGCCCTGAGATTCGACATAGACTGCGTCGACACCGACGAGTCCTCCGCATCGGATCATCTTCCGGTCCAGGAGAACTTCCGATCCCAAAACCCCGGATGGATGCACGCCTGCGGACACGACGGACACACAGCCCTCGGACTGGCCTTGGCCGAAACCCTGACCGCCCAGAGGGAAAATCTTTCGGGCAAGATACGGCTGCTCTTCCAGCCGGCAGAGGAAGGAGTCCGAGGAGGGTACGCCATGACCCAATCGGGACTTCTGGACGACGTGGACCGATTCGTGGCCCTCCATCTGGGACTTGGCCAGCCAACGGGAACGATCTTCGGAGGGGTAAAAGGGTTCCTCTGCACCACCAAATTCGACGTGGACTACACCGGCTCCGGGGGCCACGCAGGAGGAGAGCCGGAGAAGGGGAAAAACGCGCTCCTCGCGGCGGCGACAGCGGCTCTGAACCTCCATGCCATAGCTCCCCACTCGGGAGGGATAACCAGGCTCAACGTAGGAGTCCTCAACGCCGGAGAGGGAAGAAACGTAGTACCTCCCAAAGCTCACATGAAGATAGAGACCAGAGGAGAGACCAATGACATAGCAAACTACGTCTACGACAGAGCGATGGAAGTCCTCTCCGGAGCGGCCACCATGTACGACGTAGGTATTTCCATAGCAAAACGGGGAGAATCCATAGTAGCGGAAAGCGACCCGGAACTGGCCGATCTGGTGGTCCAAGCGGCTGAAAGCGTCCCCGGCGTATCCTCAGCCGAGAGATTCCGCAGGATGGCCGGAAGCGACGACGCCTGCTGGATGATGCAGAGGGTGCAAAGCAAGGGAGGTCTGGCCACGTATATCGGACTGGGAGCGACCACCGCCGCAGGACACCATAACGATCGATTCGACTTCGACGAGAAGGCTCTGCCCATAGGTCTGGAGCTTCTGGAAAAACTGATCCTTAAACTAAATATTTTTTAAATCACAAAAAGCAGGGACTCCGATTAAAATCGGAGTCCCTGCTTTTTCGATGGGATATCGCTAAAGCACCTCCTTTACAAATTATGCTACCTAAGTTAGTGTATTCGAACTGAATGGAACGACTAAGCTGCAAGGGAGGTGAACTTTGATTACCAAAAAGCTTATGTCGTCAAAAATTGACACTTTAAAATAGGGAGGATATAAAATGTTCTGCTTCGAGAAGAAAAAGATCTACTCCGTTTTTATGGCAGCTGCCATCTGCGTCGCCACGGCGGCGACTGGCGCTCAGGCTCACGATTTCTGGGTAAACGCCCATAACCCCGAGGGAAGCACGATCAAAGCGGATATCGGCTACGGCCACGACTTCCCTAACCCCGAGACTATCCCGGAAGGAAGAACTCATCTGTTCAACCCTCTCTATCTCGTAACTCCTGAAGGCAACGTGGACATGGTTCAATCCGGAGAAAACTTCTCCTATACGGTGGAGAAAAAGCTGGACAAAGGCAGCTACGTCGTGGCCGGAACATATAAACCCACCTATTGGTCGAAAGGCCCCGACGGAACCTGGACCCAGACCAACAGAAAACAGCGTCCCGACGCGGTTCACGCCGAGGAAGCCATTATGTACGCCAAAACTATCCTCAACGTGAACGGATCTCAGGACGAGAGCCTTATAACCAAGCCCCTCGGCCACAGGCTCGAGATCGTTCCGCTTAAGAACCCGGCGAAGATCCATGCCGGAGAGACATTCCCCGTTCAGGTCCTTCTCGACGGCAAGCCCCTCAAACTGGCCAAGCTGGAGGCAACCTTCGATGGATTTTCCAGCAACAAGGAGCACAAGGCCTTCGTAGGACGCTGCGATCTCAAGGGAAGAATCGACATCGTGACCCTAAAAGACGGCTACTGGTTCAGCGAGGTCACCCACATCATAGAAAACGAGGACAAATCGATCTGTGACGAGGTAATTCTGGTAGCCACCCTCACCTTTGAGATAGAAAAATAGCCGTTGCAAAAGGGCAAAACCTGTTATAGAATACTCTTCGTCCAAGCACGGTCCCTTCGTCTAGTGGTCTAGGACGCCGGGTTCTCAGCCCGGTAACAGGGGTTCGAACCCCCTAGGGACTGCCATGTAATCAAAAGGCAGGTCGGAAAAATTTCCGACCTGCCTTTTCTATTTTTAACTGCGTACTTTAACTACGCAACTTATAAATGCTGTCTATAATCGTGCCGTCCCTGTACTCCACAAGGGCTACGACCTTTGACCGGTCGAAATCCGGTTTCGACGGAATTCCGGTCATTTTCTCGACCTCCGTCTTGAGATCGTGAATATCCTTCACGTTCAACCGGGCCCTGCGGGCAGCCTCCAACAGGTCTTTTCTGCGAGGATTTATGCATATTCCCCTCTCTGTCACCACTGCGTCGACCGTCTCGCCGGGGGTCACCACGGTCTGTACTTCGTCCTTTATGGTGGGAATTCCCCCTCGGAAAGATGGAGCCACGACAACGGTAAGTTTAGCACCGGCGGCGGTATCGCAATGCCCTCCCGATGCTCCCCTAAGCTCTCCGTTGTTTCCGGTCATCACGTTCACGTTGAAATCCGTATCCACGTCGAGAGCCGCCAGTACCACCACGTCCAGATCGTTCACCACGCATCCCTTGTTGAAGGGATTGGCATACCACGAAGCGTCTATCTCAACGTGTCTCGGGTTTTTGAAAAGCGAGTCTCTTACGGCGGCGTCGAAGCTCTGGACGTCGAACAGGCCATCGAAAAGACCTTCTTCCAGCATGGAGACCATATAGCCGGTGATGCCACCGCATCCCCAGCTGCCCTTTATCTTCTTCTCTCTCATATAGTCTCTGACAAAAGCAGCCACCGCCAGACTCGCTCCGCCGGCTCCTACCTGAAAAGAGACCCCGGGGCGAAGGAGCCCCGACGCCAGCACCAACTCGTAGGCGTTTTCCGCCACCTTCAGATCCACAGGACTTCTGGTTATTCTAGCGGCACCGGAGGCTATCTTGCTCGGATCGCCGAGACTCTCCACAAGGAGAACCTGATCCACCAGATACTGCGGTATGGACACGTGCGTCAGAGGCGCATCGACCAGATTGTCGGTGACCGCCACCACGTGACGAGCGTACGCCGCATCGATCTTGGCATATCCCAGGGAACCGCAGCCGGATTGGCCAATAGCACCGGTCATATTGCCGTATCTATCACATGCAGGCGCCCCCAGAAAGGCTACGTCGATAGAGATGCTTCCCTCCTCTATTGCGCGTGCCCTTCCTCCATGGCTACGTATCACAACCGGGATATCCAACTCACCTGCGGATATGCATTTTCCGACCTCTCCCCTGGCGCCGGATGTAAATATCCTGGTTACCACACCCTTGCGGACGTAATCGGCTACGCAATCATGTGCGGCAGTGAGCGAACTCGAAGCTATGGCAAGATCCTTGATCCCCATCTCCTCTATCGCCGCCATAACGGCGGGCAACACGGCGTCGCCGTTACGTAGGTGATGATGGAAGGATACGGTCATGCCGTCTTCGAGGCCGGAGGCCTCTATAACCTTTTTCATGTCATCCTTGACCTTGCTACCTACCGGGGGAAAACCCTTAAGAGGCGCTCCTCTCCGTTCCTCCTCGTAACCCGAGTCCACCCTGGCCCACGCCCCCTGAAAAGGGGCCATAATCCCGAGACCTGAAACCTCACGAGGAACGTCACGGCCTAAAGAATTACGGATCATGTTCATCTCAGGTCCTCCTCTTCCATACCGGAGAGTCTAGCCATATCAAGAATGTGTCTCGCCCTCTTCACGACCGGAGCGTCGACCATTTTTCCGTCGACCGCTACGACTCCCTTGCCTTCCCTTTCGGCGGCCTCCGCCGCTCTAACCACCTTGATGGCCTTTCGAATCTCCTTCTCTTCTGGCACGAATGCCTTATGTATCCATTTGACCTGTCCAGGATGTATAGCGGCCTTTCCGGTAAAACCAAGTCCAACCACCTTCCGGGTCTCCTCCAACAATCCGTCGTTATCGTTGACATCGGCCCACACGGTGTCGAAACAGTCGATGCCGGCCGCATGTGCGGCAAGAGCCACCTGGGTTCTTGCTGCAAAAAGCTCCCATCCTTCTCTGGTCTTCCGAACTCCCATATCGGCGGTCAGATCCTGACCTCCGAGGGTTAGAGCCGTCACCCTTTCGCAACAATTTGCGATCGAGGAGGCATTTTGAACTCCTACCGCGGTCTCCAACATGGCATGAATCTTTACAGTTCCTCTGTCCATCCCCGTCCCATCCTCTATCAGACCTATCGCTTCGTCGGCCATGAGAACGTCGTCGGGAGACGAACATTTGGGAATCCTTACAGCGTCGGGGCCACAGGGTACGATAGCCCTCAGATCGTCCTGAAAAAATTCCGTATCAGCTCCGTTCACCCTCACGGTCACCATCACGTCCCCGAAATCCAGGGTCGAAATGAAACCGCTGACCAGCCTGCGGGCGGCGTCCTTTTCTGACACGGCCACGGCATCTTCCAGATCGAGAAGAACGCTGTCAGCCCCGAAGATAGGGGCGTGCTGGATCATGCCGGGATTGTTCCCAGGAATATACAGACAGGAACGTTGTGCTTTAACCATCTCGATCACCTCACCTGAAAAACCTGTCGAGGGCCGTTTCAAGGCGAGCTCTGAGGGTTACCTCCAGGGCTCCCTGATCCTGTATCATAATCCTGACCTTCGAGTTACCGAACCGATGGATAATTTCCTCCACCACCCTGGCGGTCCGATCGCCGAAAAGGGAAACGTTGGGACCAACGCATTCCAATTCATAGGAATCGGCCGGACTGACAGTAACGAGACAATCCGACGATTCCAGAGAACCGGCCTGTCCAAGTTTACACGACATACAAAACACCTCCGGCTTTATAACGATAAAAGGACGGAATCCCCTCCGTCTGAACGGAAGGGATTCCACGATCAAAAACGAATTTTACATGTTATCGCAGATAGCCTGCCCGAAACGGGAACAACTTACCTCTCTGGCTCCCTCTCTCTGACGAGCCAGATCATAGGTTACCGTACCTTCTTTGATTGTGTCCTCTATTCCCTTGACTATCAGATCGGCTGCCTCCTGCCACCCCATATGCTCCAACATCAGAACGGCGGAAAGTATTATGGACCCGGGATTTACCTTGTCCATTCCGGCATATTTCGGAGCGGTTCCGTGGGTAGCTTCGAAGAAGGCGACCTCGTCGTTCATGTTAGCCCCGGGAGCCAAGCCCAACCCTCCCACGGAGGCGGCAAGAGCATCGGATATGTAGTCTCCGTTGAGGTTAGCGGTGGCCAGCACGTCGTATTCGGAAGGTCTCAGAAGAATCTGCTGGAACATGGCATCGGCGATCCTGTCGTTCACCAGCACTTTGCCCTCGGGAAGTTTCCCGTCGTGCTCGTCCCAAAGCTCCTTCTCAGTTACGATGACATCCCTGAATTCCTGGGTCGCCACCTCGTACCCCCACTTGAGAAAGCCTCCCTCGGTGAACTTCATTATGTTGCCCTTATGGACAAGGGTAACGGTGCGACGACCGTGATCCACCGCATATTGAAGGGCCATCCTCACAAGTCTCTTGGTTCCGGTGATTGAGATGGGTTTGATACCTATTCCGGAATCCTCTCTGATCTTCTTTCCCATCTCTTTGGTGAGAAAATCGTACACCTTCCTGCATTCCTTCGTGCCTTCCTCCCACTCTATTCCGGCGTAGAGGTCTTCCGTGTTCTCACGGAATATAACCATATCGACGTCCTGCGGCGATTTCAGCGGGGCCGGAACGCCATCGAACCATCTTACAGGGCGTACGCAGGCATAAAGGTCCAGAATCTGACGAAAGGCCACGTTGAGACTGCGGAAACCGCCTCCGACGGGAGTCGTCAGAGGTCCTTTTATGCCTATGCCGAAATAACGCAAAGCGGCGAAGGAATCCTCCGGTATGGCTTCTCCAAACTTATCCATCGCCTTCTGTCCGGCGAAGATCTCCCACCAGGCGATCTTTCTTTTCCCCTGATAAGCCTTTTCTACCGCCGAGTCGACCACTTTACGCATAGCAGAGGTTATATCCGGTCCGATTCCATCTCCCTCCACGAAAGGGACCACCGGATTATCGGGAACGACGAACTTGCCGTCCTTCTTGACTATTCTGTCGCCATGGGTCGGAGCTTCGTATTTCGTCAGATCGAGATCGGAGAACTTGCTCATATAAGATGACCTCCCAATGAATTTATATATTTCTCGTCGTTTAAGCCCTTTCGGGGCTTCTATCCTTAACAAAATTGAGCTTGCTGCCTGACTTTATGATATCCAGATCGTCCTGATCGACGGGGGTTACGCAAGGTATCTCGATGCCTTTAGTCTCGTCCTTGAGAAGGAAGGTATCGCCGGCCTTCAGGTTTTTAGTATCGATGGAAAGCCTGTCCCCCTGATCGATTCGGTCGTAGTCGCCCTCCTTCACGAACGTCAGAGGAAGGATGCCGAAATTGACCAAATTCGCCAGATGGATTCTGGCGAAACTTTTTACTATGACGGCCCGAATCCCCAGATACCTGGGAGCTATGGCTGCGTGTTCCCTGCTGGAGCCCTGTCCGTAGTTCGATCCTCCCAGGATGAATCCTCCACCGGCGTCCAGAGACCTCTGAGGGAAGGTCTCGTCCAAGACCTCGAAAACATGTTTTGATATCTCCGGTATGTTGGAACGAAGGGGAAGTATCTTGGCTCCGGCGGGCATTATGTGATCGGTGGTTATGTCGTCTCCGGTCTTGAGAAGGACCTCTCCCTCTGTGACATCCCCCATCGGAGCCATATCGGGAAGGGGTTTTATGTTGGGACCTCGGCGTATCTCTATTTTTTCCGGCTCTATGGAAGGTGCGATGAAACGGCTGTCGTCTATGACAAGATTTTCGGGAAGCTCGAAATGAAAGGGATCGATTCCGACCTTGTCGGCGAATTTACGGGGATCTGTGAGGACTCCTGTAACGGCGGAGACAGCTGCGACCTCCGGACTGACGAGATAGACCTTCCCGCTCTTGTGACCACAGCGACCAAGGAAATTGCGGTTTATGGTCCTGAGGGAGACCCCGTCGGTATTGGGAGCAAAACCCATTCCGATACAGGCTCCGCAGCTTACCTCAAGTATGCGCACCCCCGCCGAGATCATCTTCCCTATCGAACGTCTATCCGTGGCTTCCATGAAGACCTGCCTGCTTCCGGGAGAGATACCGGCGTCGACAAAGGAGCTTACCTTCTGGCCGTCGAGGAGATGCCCTATCGCCATAAGGTCCCTCAGCGAGGAATTAGTACATGACCCGAACATCACCTGATCTATCTTCATTCCCTCGATCTCCGAAACCTTGACTACGTTCCCCGGCTGAAAGGGCTGAGCTATCATGGGCTCCAGTTCGGAGAGATTTATATCTATCACCTCATCGTAGACCACGTCTTCGTCGGGCTTGAGCTCTATCCATTCAGCCTCTCGTCCCTGTGCACGAAGCCACCGACGGGTTGCGTCGTCACTGGGAAACAAAGAACTGGTCGCCCCAGTCTCAGCACCCATGTTCGTTATAGTGGCCCTGTCCGGCACGGAAAGGCTCTCTACACCTGGACCGAAATACTCTATTACCTTTCCGACTCCACCTTTAACCCCCGTATGGCGCAGAACCTCCAATACGACATCTTTGGCGGAGACGAAGGGCTGAAGTTTCCCCATAAGCCTTACTCCCAATATCCTGGGCATCGGCGTATAGAAAGGCTCTCCCGCCATGGCCATGGCCACGTCCAAACCCCCGGCTCCTATGGCCAACATCCCCACTCCACTGGAGGTGGGGGTGTGAGAATCGCTCCCCAACAACGTCTTGCCAGGACGGGCAAAACGTTCGACATTCAATTGATGACAGATTCCGTTGCCGGGAGGTGAAAATATTATGCCGTGTTTGGCCGCCACATCCTGAAGATACCGATGATCGTCGGGATTTCTGAAATCCCCCTGAATCATATTGTGGTCGACGTAGCTGATCGAAAGTTCGGTCCTTACCTTATCCACACCCATGGCCTCGAACTCTAGATAGGCCATGGTCCCCGTGGCATCCTGAGTAAGGGTATGATCTATCCTTATGCCGACCCTCTCTCCAGGAGTCATATCGCCCTCAACCAAATGGGCTTTGACGATCTTCTGAGCGATGGACATTCCCATGTACAAATCCCTCCTCTTGATCTTTATACGGTACACTCTCCGAGTTCTTCGGAAAAAGTAGTTTCGATTCTGACGTTCCCCAAAAAGCACACGTCGAATCCGGCCCAAACCATAAAAAAAGGAAGTTCCTCATTCGGAACTTCCTTCGGGCAACACAAGACGAGCCCCCTAATAACACGTAGGGCCGTTTATCCCGGAGGAAGTCCGAACACTCGCAGACCACCAACTGCACAACCTTCCAGGCCGGTCTTCTGACTTCCCTTCATCCTAAGCCGACCTTCCCGGTCGTTAATAGACCAGTGGTTCTAGGGCTTCGTCAGGGTTACAGCGGCGGGTCCGCGCCGGTTTTACACCGGACTTCCCGATATCCTGAAAGACTCTATTTTGAGAAATGGAGTTAAATTCCAATATCCATGGTCAGTATGAAGGCTTGTTCTAAAAATGTCAATAATAAAATTGATGAATACATACACTCGATTTATTATACAATCAAAGCGATTATTATCATTTCATCCTAGCCAAACCTCGGAAGACAAAGAGATGACCGAGATATTTCTATTGATTCCGTCAGTTTTATGGGATAGCATTCCCATAGAAATTCCCTTTCAAGAGAGCTGAACGGAGGTAGACGATGAACCGAGAGATAAGCATAAACGAAATAGACGGTTTTCTCATAGGACACGATCAGGATATGCAGGGAGCCACGGGAGTCACCGTGATCATATGTCCCCAGGGGGCCTCCACCGGCGTCGACGTCAGGGGAGGAGCTCCGGGAACCAGGGAGACGGACCTGCTGAACCCCACCAACCTGGTAGACAAGGCACATGCCGTCATGCTGGCGGGAGGAAGCGCGTTCGGACTGGACGGAGCCTCGGGCATCATGAGATACCTTGAGGAAAAGGGCATCGGTTTCGACGTAGAGGTTACCAAAGTTCCCATAGTCTGCGGAGCGGTCCTGTTCGACCTGACAGTGGGAGATTGGAGAGCTCGTCCCGACGGAGAGATGGGTTACAGAGCCTGTCTTAACGCCTCGAACCGAAGCTGCCCGAGAGGAAACGTAGGTGCCGGAACGGGAGCCACCGTAGGAAAGATACTCGGCATGGAAAGAGCCGTTAAAGGCGGTCTGGGAACTTGTGCCGTCCAGGTAGGGGACGTGAAGATAGGTGCCATAGTCGCGGTAAACTGTCTCGGAGACGTGATCGACCCATCTGACGGAACGGTCGTGGCCGCCTGCAGGACGGACTCGGGACCAGGTAACACTGAGGATATTTTAAGCCAGTCCATGGGAGAGAATAAAAACCTTCTCGCAGGCAACACCACCATAGGTGCCATACTGACGAACGCCGAGCTGACAAAAGCCCAGGCGACAAAGGTAGCGTCCATGGCCCAGAACGGATACGCCAGGACCATGAGACCTGCTCACACCCTTTTCGACGGAGACACCATATTCGCTATGGGAACCGGCGAGGTCCAGGCGGACGTCAGCTCCCTGGGAGCGATCGCGGCCAGGGTTATGGAGAGAGCCGTGATCGACGGAATCAGATCGGCCCGAGATCTTTGCGGAGTACCTTCAGCGACCGGAAAATAAAAGTAAGGGGTTTCGGAGGCTAAGCCCCCGAAACCCCTATGCTTTGGACTAGGCCTGGATATCCAGATTGCCTCCGAGTCCCATGGAGGCCATCATCTCCTGGAGCATCTGCCCCTGGGTCTCGGCAAGATCCATGGCCTTTTTCTGAACGGCGAAACCGACCTTGACGGCGGTTTCCGCCTGCTTCATTCCGGACACGCTCTGAACCATACCCATATCCATGTGCCTCACCTCCTAAAAAGGGTTTGTCCCACTATCTGTTTCGGATATAACCGAAAGGGACATAACCCGACCTCGCAGGAAGGCTCAAATCTCCTCGAGTATCCTGAAGAGAGAGTCCTTGAAACACTCGCTCAAGGTAGGATGAGGGTGGACGGTATAGGCCACCTCTTTTACGGTCAAACCTCTGTCGACCGCTAACGCCGCCTCTGATATCAGAGTGGCCGCCTCGGGACCTATTATGTGGACGCCCAACATCCTGCCGCTTTCACGATCGGCCAGAACCTTTACGAATCCGTCGGAACGATCCATGGCCAGAGCCATACCGTTGGAGGCGAAGAACACCCTGCCCACCACGAAATCCAGACCTCTCTCCGCGGCCTCCTCCTCGGTGAGCCCTACCGAAGCTATCTCGGGGTCGAAGAAGATACAGGAGGGAATTGCGTCGGGGTTTATCCTGTATTCCCTGCCAGCCATGCGCTCCACCGCAGACAAAGCCTGATATTCCGCCAGGTGAGCCAACATCGCCCCTCCGGTACAGTCCCCTACGGCGAAGACTCCCGGTACCGAGGTCTCCATGAATTCGTCAACCTCTATACCCTTATCGGTAAAGGCTATGCCACTCTCCTCCAGGCCGTATCCCTTCAGGATCGGGACCATGCTGGCCGCCAATATTAGCCTATCGCAACCGATCTGCATCGACTCACCCTGGGCTTCTCCCTGTACGATCAGCCTGCCGTCCTCTCGAACGACCTTTTCGATGCGGAAGAAATCCACGGTGGGTATCTTCCTTTTTTTGACCAGTTGTTTGACCTTCTTCTTTATCTCGCCGTCGCTGCGTCGAAGGATCTGATCCGAGTGTTTGAGCAAAGTCACTTCCTTGCCCATCTCCTTCAATATGCCGGCAAGCTCGACCGCAATGACCCCGGCACCTACAACGGCGACCGATTCGGCCCCGTTCTCGCAGAAAGGATCCCAGAGGGATCTGTCCGTGACCGCCCAGTCGCCTCCGACGATCCCTTCAAGATCGCTTCCGGGAAAACTCAAAGGCCGGGACATCGCCCCCACAGCGATCAAGAGCCTCTTGGACTCCAGGACGACCTCGCCCTTTTCGGTGGTCACGGAAAGCCTTTTGACATCTTGGGACACGTCCGTTATCCGCCCCTCTCCCTCTATTACGTCGACGGAGGAGCGATTCATAAGGGTGGAAACTCCCTTTCGGAGCTTACCTACCACCTTCTCCTTTTTCTCCCACATGGCATCCAGGGGACCGAGCTTTCCGACCACGTCGGAATAGTAGGATTTAGTCGGGATACAACCCCTGTTGAGACAGGTTCCCCCCAGTCGGTCCTTCTCCACCAGCGCAATCTTGAATCCCTCTCTGGAGGCGAGCTCGGCGGCTCTGTAGCCACCGGGCCCTCCTCCCAGGATAACGAGATCGTAAATCATATAACGCTCCCTAACCTTTGTCCTCGGTCCAACGGAGAACCGGCTTTCTCGCCGCCCGAGTCTCGTCGAGCCGTGAGACCACCGTGGTATAGGGGGCATCGTGGAAGATCTCCGGTTTCTCCTTGGCCTCCTTGGCTATCTCGATCATGGCGTCGACGAATCTATCCAGTGTCTCCTTGCCCTCGGTCTCGGTGGGCTCGACCATCATAGCCTCGTGAACGATGAGGGGGAAGTATATCGTCGGTGGATGTACTCCGTGATCTATCAGCCTCTTTGCCATATCAAGGGTCGATACGCCGTTTTCAGCGTGCTGTTTCTCGCCGGATATGACGAACTCGTGCTTACAGGGAACGTCCGAGAAGGGGATATCGAACTCTCCCTCCAACCTCTTCATTATATAGTTGGCGTTCAAAACGGCGTTTTCCGAAGCCGACAGAAGCCCTTCGGCACCCATGGACATTATGTAGGCGTAGGCCCGCACCAGGACCCCGAAATTGCCGTAGAAAGACCGGACCTTTCCTATGCTGTCCGGAAGGTCGAAATCCAGAGAATAGCCGTCGCCCTTCTCCACCACGACCGGAGTCGGCAGAAACGGCAGAAGCCTCCGGCTGACACCGACCGGCCCAGACCCGGGCCCACCTCCCCCGTGAGGGGTGCTGAAGGTCTTGTGAAGGTTTAGATGGAGTACGTCGAACCCCATATCTCCCGGCCTAATCTTGCCCAGGATGGCGTTGGCGTTAGCCCCGTCGTAATAGAGCAGACCACCCGCACCGTGAACGATCTCGGCGATCTCCAGAATATCCTTTTCAAACAGACCCAGGGTGTTCGGGTTGGTCAACATCATACCGGCGGTATCCTCGCCCACCACTGCCTTGAGGGCCTCTATATCCACGTTTCCTCTATCGTTGGATGCCACCTCTACCACGTCGTATCCTGCGACGGAAGCGGTAGCGGGGTTGGTCCCATGGGCGGAGTCGGGAACTATTATCTTGGTTCTCGTTCCCTCGTCTCCATTTCTACGGTGATAGGCCTTTATCAGGAAAACCCCGGTGAGCTCTCCGTGAGCTCCTGCCGCAGGCTGAAGGGTCATGCCGGCCATACCGGTTATCTCGCATAGCATGGTCGACAGATCGTACATTAGCTTTAGAGCTCCCTGAACGGTCTTCTCCGCCTGAAGTGGGTGGATGTTGGAAAAACCGGACAGCCTAGCCGCGTTTTCGTTTAGCTTAGGGTTGTACTTCATCGTACATGAGCCCAAAGGATAGAATCCCTCGTCCACACCGAAGTTAAGCTGGGACAGGTTGGTGAAATGGCGCACTACGTCGACCTCGGATACCTCGGGAAGAGAAGGATCCTCGGATCGGCGAAACGACTCGGGCAGAAGGGTAGAGGGGGCTCCCGGAACATCGCACCGAGGAAGGGACACTCCGACACGGCCCTTACGGCTCTTCTCGAATATGAGTTTTTCCTGGCTGAGCATGTCTCTACTCCCCCCTCGCTACTGATACGAAACGGTCTATCTCGTCCTTGGTTCGTTTTTCCGTAACTGCCACCAGCCAGGCATTTTCCAGCTCAGGATAGTCGTTGGAAAGATCGTAGCCTCCGATCATACCCTCAGAGAGGAGCCTCTCGTTTATCGACCTGGGAGCCTCGTCGGAAAAGACCACGAACTCCCTGAAGAAGGGCCCGTCGAAGGCGGAACGGAACGATCCGGTTTCGATAAGCCTCTCCTTTCCATAGGCAGCCTTTAGAAGAGACTGGTTCGCCGCCTCTTTCATGCCGGACAGCCCCATAAGGGACAGATGCACCGCCGAGGCTAGGGCGTTCAGGCTGTGATTCGAACATATGTTGGACGACGCTTTCTCCCTACGGATATGCTGCTCTCTGGCCTGAAGAGTCAGGACATAGCACTTCTTACCGTTGCGGTCCAGGGTCTCCCCCACTATACGCCCGGGCATCTTGCGCATCAGTTTCTGAGTCGTGGCGAAAAATCCGAAATGGGGGCCCCCGAAATTCATTGCGTTCCCAACGCTCTGACCGTCGCCCACTACCACGTCGGCACCCAGCCTGCCGGGAGCCTCAAGGACAGACAGAGCCAGAAGGTCCGACACAGCGATGAACAGGGCCTTAACGCCGTGGGCCTCGTCGGCTAGGGCTTTCAGGTCCTCCAGGGAGCCGAAGAAATTGGGGGACTGGACTATCACTGCGGCGACCTCGTCGGAGAGGTTCCCCTTGAGATCTCCCATGTCCAAAGTGCCGTCGGAATAGCCGATCTCCTTGACCGTAACCCCTTTAAGGCTGGCATAGGTCTCCAGAACGGCTCTGCCGTGGGGATGAACCGATCGGGCGACCAAGACAACGTTCCTCTTGGTGGAGGCGCAGGCCATAAAGGCAGCCTCTGCTATTGAGGTGGCCCCGTCGTACATGGAGGCATTTGCCACCTCCATGCCCGTGAGAGAACACACCATGGACTGATACTCGAATATGGCCTGTAGCGTCCCCTGGCTGATCTCGGGCTGATAGGGCGTGTAACTGGTGGTGAACTCCTGTCTGGAGATGAGGTGATCCACCACCAGAGGGAGGAAATGATCGTAGACTCCGGCTCCGAGAAAACACGCTTGGGAACAGGCGTCGACGTTTCTCCCCGCCAGCTCGTTGAGATGTTTCATCAGCCCCATCTCCGACATCGGTTCTGGAAGATCGAGTTTTCCCTCCAATACGGCGGAGGCGGGAAGATCGGAGAAGAGATCGTCTACCGACCCTGCGCCGATGGTCCTCAACATCTCCGACCGTTGGTCATCGGTATTCGGTATATATCTCATATTTTCCTCCTACTCCCGACTACTCCAGCCCTTCGCAATAGCTACGATAGGCCTCTTCGTTCATCAGACCGTCCAACTCGGACAGGTCGCTCAGTTCCACCAAGGCTATCCAACTCCCGTAGGGATCTTCGTTGATCTTCTCCGGCGAGTCCTCCAGATCCTCGTTGACCTCGGCTATCTTTCCGGAAGCAGGAGAGTAGACGTCGTTGGCTCCCTTGACGGACTCGACCACGCAGAGATCTCCTCCGGCCGACACATCCTGACCAACCTCTGGAAGCTCTACGAATACGATATCTCCCATGGCGTTTTGGGCGTAATCGGAGATGCCTACGTAGCCCTTCTCTCCCTCCACCTTTATCCACTCGTGCTCCTTGGTGTACTTAAGTCCTGCTTTGATCTCGGCCATGACGTAGTCCTCCTCTACTTTTTATAATTTTTTCTGTAAAAAGGCTTCTTTACAATTTCCGCCGCCTTATCCTTGCCTCTTATCACGACGTTAATCTTCCCCCCGACCTCGGCGGAGCCAGCCTCCACTAGGGCAAGGGCTATGTTCTCCTCTAATGTAGGAGAATAACCACCGGTCGTAACGTGACCGACCTCTCTACCATCGACCGATACGGGATAACCGTGGCGGGGAACCCCTTTGTCCACCATCTTCAGTGCGACCGTCTTTCTCGGAAGGCCTTCGGACTTCATCTTCCTCAGAGCCTCTGACCCTATGAAATCCGAACTATCCAGCTTTACGAAGAAACCCAGTCCGGCCTCCAGAGGGGTAATATCCCTGTCTATCTCATGACCGTAAAGAGGGAGGCAGGCCTCAAAACGCAGGCTATCCCTGGCCCCGAGTCCTATCGGCAATATACCGAAAGACTTCCCAGCCTCCATAATGGCGTTCCAAACCTTAGAGCCCTCTTCCCAGTCCACGTAGACCTCGAAACCGTCCTCTCCGGTATAGCCCGTACGGGAGACAAGGGCATTGACCCCTGCCACCGTGACGTTCTCCCTGAAGAAGAAAAAGCCTATCTCCGACAGATCGACGTCCACTATGGACTGGAGGATCTCCTGAGCCAAGGGCCCCTGCAGGGCGACTTCGGCCGTAGCTGAGGAAGCGTTCTCTGCCTTGACGTCTCCAGAAAGGTGGGATTTCACCCACTCGAAATCCTTATCTACGTTGGACGCGTTGACCACCAACAGGAACCTGTCGTTCGATGCCTTATAGACGAGCAGGTCGTCGACAACTCCTCCCTCGGGGTAACACATCATGTTGTACTGGACCTGACCGTCGCACATGACGGATATATCGTTGGATACCAGGCTCTGCACGAAGGGAAAAGCGTCCGGACCGGTGATCCAGAACTCTCCCATATGGGAGACGTCGAAAAGACCGGCCTTGATCCTGACGTTTCGGTGCTCGTCTTTTATTCCCGGAGCGTAATGTACCGGCAGATCCCATCCCCCGAAGTCGACCATCGTCCCTCCTAATGCGACGTGATCTTGAAACATTGGAGTTTTCATTTTAATTTCACCTCCACTGCTCTCGACCGCCTCTGGCGGTACGACGAGGGGTTTTTCCTCGGGCCCTGAGGAAAAACTCCACCTCCGGCCCATAGGCCGGACTATTCGTTTTTATAAACAGATATCGAGATAGGAAAGACCTTCCCGATCGACTGTTCGGTCCAGCAAATTCGGACTCATAAAGGTCGTCGGTCCAAGGTCATGGATGGAGGAAAAATAAAGGCAACCTGGATCCTGACGACAAAGCAAAAGCGTGTCTCTGTCGCACAGCCCCGAGGCGGCGTCTTTCAGAGGTCCGTCCAGCATAGGTCCTTTTGCCTGAGAGTTTCGGCTCTAAGCCTTGCCCCTTCGGCGTTCGAATATATCGAACTCTCCCACTGCCTTCATCCGGAAACGAAGTGTCTATAGACCATATACATCGCCTAGGGGTCGTTCGTCAAGTTTGACTGAAGCTTCACAAATAATAATACAAAATACAAAAAAGAGGCGAAGGACACCCTCCGCCTCTAAACCGTCTATTTCGTCTTCAAAGTACCGTCCGACTCGAAATCGTCCAAGGCCCTGCTGACGACCTTCGCCAGCCCGATTAGGGCGATGAGGTTCGGAAGAACCATCAGACCGTTGAACATATCGGCCAATTCCCACACAAGACTGACTTTCAATGTAGCGCCTAGAACTATGAACAACATAACCAGGATCCTGTAGGGGGTCAGTCCCTTGGAACCGAAGAGAAACTTTATGTTGGCCTCTCCGAAGAAATACCAGCCTATTATCGTGGAGAAGGCGAAGAACAGGAGGCAGATAGCGATGAAGGGATTCCCGAAGGAACCGAGCCCCAGCTCGAAAGCCCTCTGGGTCAGGGCGATACCGGTAGTCTGACCATCGATGGCGCCGGTCGCGAAGATGACCAAAGCGGTCATGTTCAACACTATGAAGGTATCGATGAAGACGCCCATGATAGCCACCAGTCCCTGCTGGGCAGGATGCTTCACCTTGGCTACGGCGTGAGCGTGAGGAGTGGACCCCATGCCCGCCTCGTTGGAGAACAGCCCCCTGGCCACACCGTAACGAACCGCTTCCTTGACGCCGACTCCGATAAGACCGCCGGTAGCGGCTCTGGGGTCGAAGGCACCCACGAAAATCATCTTAACGGCGGGGATAAAGTTGGCCGCCTGGGTTATCAGTATATAGAGACCGCCTAGAAGATAAAGGACGGCCATGATGGGAACTACCTTTTCGGTAAAGGAGGCTATGCGTCCGATCCCGCCGAAGAAGATCAACGCGCCCAGGATGGCGACGCCTATTCCCACATAGAGGGTCGGAATTCCGAAAGCGCTGTTGAAGGCGTCGGCTATGGAGTTGGACTGGACCATATTGCCGATGAAGCCCAAGGCGAGGATTATCGTTACCGAGAAAAATCCGGCCAACCATTTGCTACCGAATCCATCCCTTATGTAGTAAGCGGGACCTCCTGTCACCTGTCCGTGATCGTCTCTGACCTTGTAGGTCTGAGCCAGAACGGCCTCTGCGAAGATCGTCCCCATGCCGAAAAAGGCGGCAATCCACATCCAAAATATGGCACCGGGGCCACCGGCAGCTATGGCAGTGGCGGCACCGGCAAGATTTCCCGTTCCCACCTGAGCAGCGATAGCGGTAGCCAGAGACTGAAAGGACGTCATCCCCTCGGCGTCCGCCTTCTCGCCGCAGAGGGTCAGACCTCCGAAGGTCTGTTTGATAACCGCACCGAACTTCCTGATCTGGACGAAACGAAGCCTCAGAGTGTAGTAGAGACCGGTACCGCAGAGGAGCACGATGAGAAGTTTACCCCAGAGAATTCCGTTGATTGCCTGCACGATGCTCATAAGCTGATCCATAGTAGAAACCTCCTCGTTCCACGAAAGAATAGATTAAGTCATTTTTTGTAACCATTCAGTATCTTTTTGTTTCATTGACACTCCCCCTCTCTTTTTTTACATAAAAATAATAACAGGCGAAAACGACTGAATAGCCCTCTTTTATTCGTCGTTTTTGCCTTCACTTTCTGTATTCTACACCTAGTGGAATGAAAAAAGAACCGTATATTCCACCCACGAGAAAGTCTTGCTTTGGCATAATTTCATTTTTGCTGCAAAATTTTAAAAAAGCTGATGATTGAAGAAATTGAAAGAGCCTCATCGGCAAAAAGGAAGGATATGTTCAATTTAGTTCTCGAATGGCAGGGGTTTTGACGAACAAAAAGGTCTATAGTATACTGTCACCCATAAAAAAGGAGAGAGACCCCAACGGGCCTCTCTCCTCTGTATCGGCTGCGATCCGCGATGTTTCTCTTGATTTGAGTTCGACGACTAGTCCTCGTCCTTGAAGACCGTCTGCTCGGAGACCTCGGTCTCCAAGGCGACGAGGGCCTTGTCCACGAGGTGACGACGAAGAACCTTCTCGTCCTCAGGAGACATGTTGGGATCTCCCAGAGGGTGAGGTATGGCGACGGTGGGAATGATCCTGTTGGCACCGACGCTGAGGGAGATCGGGACGATGGTGGCCATGTGAACCACGGGGACGTCGGCGGTCTCCTCTATAGCCTTCACGAGCGTTGCACCGCAACGCGTGCAGGTTCCTCAGGTGGAGGTCAGGATAACGGCGTCTACGCCGGCTTCCTTCAGTTTGTTTCCGATCTCTACGCCGAACTTCTTGGAGTTGGCCACGGCCGTACCGTTACCGACGGTGGTGTAGAAGAGATTGTGAAGGGAACCGATGCGTCCCTCTTTCTCCAGGTCTCTGAGAACATCCACCGGAAGGACCCTGTCGGAATCCTGGTTGGCGTAGGTCTGATCGTATCCGCCGTGAGCGGTCTGATACTCGCCCTCCTTTAGGTCCATAACCCCGGCGATGTCGTACTCGCCGTAGTTCTGGGCGCTGGAGGCTGCGATGTGGTCCGGGTTTCCGAAAGGAACGATACCGCCGGAGGTCACAAGAGCGATCTTGGCGTGAGCCATATCCTTGATGGCGGGGCGGGGATCCACCCTGTCGAACACAGGAAGCTTGTACTCGGTCTTGAAGGGCTCGCCCTTGAGCTTCTTGATCAGCATGTCGATGGCACGCTCGGCACCGACCTTTTCGTAGAACATGTTGATACGGACGCCCTTCTCGATGTAGCCCTCTTCCTCGGGGCTCCCGATGGGCTCTCCTTTCATCTGCTTGAGCAGAAGAGCGGCCATGGCGGGCACTGCCTTGCCCATGCCGCGAGCGCTGTCGGCGGCCTCGATCACGTAGGTGCCCTTCTTGTACATCTCGGCACCGGGGTTTTCGGGATAGAGAGCGGTAACGGTGGGAATGCCCAGCTTCTCTCCGACGGCGCAACATACGGCACCACAGGCGGTGCCGTAACGTCCGGCGTTGAATCCCGGACCGGCGACGAACCCGTCGGCCTCGAACTTCTTGACGGTCTCGGCCACGAACTCGGAGGTCGAGTCGATGTTGTCGGCGAAGTAGTTGTCACCGCAGATTATGGTAGCGACTACCTCGGCCTCGCCCTTGAAAGCTCCTTTAAGAGCCATACCGGGACCGACTACGCCTTCGCGGACCTCCGGTTTGATGTCTGCCTTTTCCTCCCCGCCGATGCCGGCGAAGAACTGGTTGATGTAATGAACCACACGATAGGTCATTTGTTCCCCTCCTTACTCACAGGTCTACAGGGAGTACTTGGAGTACTGCTCCCGCATACCTTTAACGGCCTCGGCGAGAGCTTCTGGCTCGAGAACCATCTCCATCATACTGATCTGGTTCTCCCACTCCTCCGGGTCTGCCTCTTCGCGGATTTCCTGGTCGAATATATCGTAAACGGCAAGTCCTAACTGGACGCCAGCAAGTGGGCCTGCATAGGTCGGATCTCCGTTGCAAACGGTCTCGGCGTAGATCTCTGCGCCTTCCGCATCGGACGATCCCAGTACGACCACGATATCCTCGGGGTTGTACTTATCGGCAGCGTCTTTAACTCGCTGCTGGTTCTGCAGGTCCATCGCTCCGGCGGCCGTTCAGACGAAACACTCGGTCACCGAAAAAATAACCTCCGCGCCGCTGTTCTTGAAGCAGGCCTCCATCGCCGGGGCGGGAACGCCATCGCGTTCGCCCAGAAGGATGAGTTTTTTTCCGGCCAACTTACCCATATCAGCAGCACCTCCTTCTATGCGTAATTATGTTTCCTCAAGTGCCTAAGGCACATGGACGTCGGTGCTGACCTCTTATATGGTGTAAGCGCCGATCTTGTTGAAACCGAGCTCGTTGGTGGCTCCCAGTATAGCCTGGATCTCCACCTCGAGGCTTCCGTCCTCCTGAAGGGTTCCGAAGAAGCCTCCGGCGATGACGTCGGCGACGGGAAGCTCGCCTATAACCTTCTCCATAGGAGGAAGCATGACCAGCTGATTGGCGTTGCCGGCGGTAACGCAGGCGTCGCCCTCGGGGCAGGAGTCGGCCAGAGACTGGCTGGCACCGTCGCGACCGGCGTACTCGTCGGTGATGAGAACTGTCTTGATTCCGGCCCTCTCTGCCTTCCAGCAGTTCATCACCAAGTCAGCATCGGGGTTGCCGAAACCTTCCTCGGAGATGACCACGGCATCGACGCCCATCATCTTGGCCAGCTTGATCGCATAGGAAGAGCTGCGCTTCTTGTCCGCCAGGGTGACGTTCTCGTTGGTGATGATCACTCCGACGAAGTTGAAGTCCTTCCCGTGGTGGGCGTAAAGGTTCTTGATAACGGGGTTGTTCAGGTGGACGTAGGTGTTGTTCTTATCGCAGGCTGAAACACAGTTTCCGGAGATGATCGCTCCGTCCATTACCTCGGTGGGGCTGATCATGGTGGGGATTATCTTCTTGGCATCGACACCGTACACCCAGGTATCGTGAAGAAGGCCCTGAGTCTGAAGCATGTAGACGTAAGCGACCTTGGGAAGACCTTCATAGGCTTTCATGGACTCGGTGAAAGCGGGGAAATCGTAGGTCTCCACCTTATCGGCCACGGCGTCCTTGCAGCACTTGGCTAGATAATGGGCGGACTTCAGACCGACCTCGCGGCAGGCGGCCTCACGGGCATGGAGCTCGACTCCCTCGTCGGGAGTGATGACGACAACCAGGTTGTTGGTCTTGGAAAAAGGAGTGTAGTCGGCACCGGGACCGGTCATGTCCACGATACCTTCCTGAGGGGCCACGAGACGACCGGTGGTCAGTACCACCGCGCCATCCAAGACGAGGGTTTTTCCCTCTCCGACAGGATCTACGTCACCGATCCAGCCGGGGAACACCTCGTTGGTACCTTCTATCTTGCAACGAGGCTCGATAGCGTCTTTTACAGGAAGGATACGAACGTTCTCCCCGGGATGCGCCAGATCCAGATCGAGATCAGCGACTCCCTCGATACCGGAGAGCATATCGATCATTTCCTGCTTGTTGATGGTGAGGACACCGTCTTTAACGGAGGTCTTCTCACCGAAAACCAGCTTGTTAACCTTCACCTTATGGAGTTCGAGTTTCAAAGCGACTCCCCCCTTCTAAAAATCGACGTCGAACGAAAAGACGAACGACGCGCCTGGAGCGTCGAAACGAACGGTACCGCCCGCTCCTCCGCTCACCTTCGTCATGACGGCAAAGCGGCGAAAACGGTACCGAACACCTCGAGGAAGGAGTCCTGGCTCCCGAACCGGGAACCGGAGAGGGCGACTCAACCCCCTAGCAACAGGGAACTCCTCAAGGCTTTCGAGGACCACAAGCATATAGAATTAACGCCCTTGGCCTTAGCCATGACCACATACCTCCTCGCGACACGGGAAATTTGAATCTTAAAGAAAAACCCTTCAAGAGAGATGCCTACCGACCCACGGTCACCTCCTTTTAGTGATATCACGGATATCTATCGCAGGACGCCCTCTTTGTAGAGGGTTTCTTTCATAAGATCGTAGTCCAATACGGAACAATCTCTGTACATGACTTCGGGAGTCTCATCGGGAATCAGCCATCGGTCCGAGCAAGACAGATAGACCTCTATGGCCTTCTCGACCAACGACAACGAGGTCTCGTCGACCGTAGGACGAGATTGGTCCATAGGAGCTCGGAGAAACATGGATCTAAACGGCTGATGATAAGGTCTAAAATTTCCGTAAAGAGGATGGTTGAGGAGGGTCCAGCCCAAATGGATACGATCCCTTGCGGCGACGACTACGTCATAAGCGGAGCCATCCAGGAAGATCAACTCGAGCCCCTCCTGATTAAGAGAGGAAAAAGCGGGATTATTGGTTATAAATACCATACGACAATCCAAGAACAAACACCCCTATTTTTGGAGAAGTTCGTCTCTGTCGTATGGCCTATAAGCCTATTCCAGAGTAACGTCCCGTCGCAATCCCTTTGCCTGAGAGTTTCGACCGTATACCGGCCTTGCACCTTCGGCGCCTCCATTCCAAGAAAGCATGGATATAGAGAGGTCTCTCTTGCGACGTTCATCCGTACACTTCAGATTGTACCGGAAAAGTACAGGCCGTCAAGGTTTTTTCTGTGAAAAAAATCTCTTTATTTTTAGGCTCGTGAGGCAAAGGAGTAGAACATTAATCGGGGACGGTCTTTGCAAACCGTCCCCGATTAAACCGATAAACGTTGTAGATTACAGAAGCTTCTCGATCTCTGCCTTGATCTGCTCGATCGTGACGGCATCGCCACTCATGCGTGCCTTCTCCTCGCCACCATTCCAGAAGAGAAAGGCGGGAAGTCCCATGACCTTGTGGGCTATGGCCACACGGCGGTTACCCTGAATATTGACCTTGCAGAACTTGACCTTACCGTCGAACTCCTCGGCAAGCTTCTCCACTCCGGGCATAAGGGCCAGGCAATGGGTGCACTTGGGACCCCAAAAATCCACAACTACGGGAAGATCGCTTTCCTTTACCTCGGCGTCAAAGGTATCCTTATCCAGTTCAATCACGAAGATCAGCTCCTTGTTATCGTTATGTAGGGATAGACTCCATTCCAACAACGACTATTGTACCCCAACGGCAAGTTCCGTCAAGAGAAAAAGAAAATCGAAGATTTAGGGGCCCGGCACGCCGGGCCCCTAAATTACTACAATTCGATTATATCGTCACCACTTGAGCCCGGTTATGAAGATGTAGAGGATGGCCAGGGGAGAGACGAACTTGACGAAGATCATCCAGATGTCGAATCCTGCAAACACAGGAATTCTTCCGTTTCCAGTAACCTCTTCCTTGGCCACGTCGGCTATAACCCATCCTACGAAAATGGATATCAGCATCCCGCCAAGGGGCATCATTATCTGGTCTGTGAAGAAACCGGCCACATCCATGAAGTCCTTGCCGGCTATCTTGAGACCGCCGCCGAGAGATATACCGGAGGGTATCCCAAGAAGGAATATCAGAGTACCCATGGTCCAGGCAGCCTTGGCACGGCTCCAGCCCTTATCTATGAAATAGGCGCAAGCCACCTCAAGAAGGGAGATGGCGGAGGTTAGAGCCGCCACGAAGAGAAGCAGGAAGAACAGGGCGGACCATATCATCCCTCCCGGCATCTGGGCGAATATCCCAGGCAGGGTTATAAAGGTGAGACCAGGTCCGGCTCCAGGCTCGACGCCGAAGGCGAAGACCGCCGGGAATATGACCAGACCGGCGAGCAGGGCGACCATCGTGTCGAGGAAACATACCTGCGCGGCCGCTCCGGGAAGGCTGATGTCCTTCTGAAGGTAGCTACCGTAGGTTATCATACAGCCCATTCCGAGGGAGAGGGAGAAAAACGCCTGCCCCAAAGCGGCGAGAACCGTACCGGCGGTAACCTTAGAGAAATCGGGTTTGAGGTAGAAGGAGATACCCTCTCCCGCTCCCTCAAGCGTAACCGAACGTCCGATGAGGACGATCAGAAGGATAAAAAGCCCGGGCATGAGTACCTTGCAGTAACGCTCTATCCCCTCGCCGACCCCTCTGTAGACGACCCAGATGGTGACGAACATGAACAGGGCCTGATAGAGTATAACCATTATGGGGTTGGTGATGAAGCCGCCGAAGGCATCGCCAGCCTGACCGGCTGCGGCAAGCTCCATGAGTCCGGTAAACGAATGGAGGATATACTTTATAGTCCAGCCTCCTACAACACCGTAGTAGGAGAGGATGAGAAAGCCGCAGGCGAGCCCCAACCAACCTACCGCCGGCCAGGCGCCGCCCTTTATCTTCTTGAAAGATCCAACCGCGTTGAGCTGGGCGTTACGACCTATTACCAACTCCGCCAACATGACGGAAAAACCGATACAGGCGACCATGGCCACGTATATGACGACGAAGGCTCCGCCACCGTTCGTGCCCGTAACATAAGGAAATTTCCATATGTTACCCAGACCGACGGCGGATCCCGCCGCGGCGAGAATAAAGCCTATCTTGCTTCCCCACTGTTCTCTCTGCTAC